>JAZULF010000240.1:0-3233 GCA_045643645.1 Oscillospiraceae bacterium | reverse complement strand
CTTTTTCTCTTGCAGCCTTACTAAAAAGAAGAGCATAAATATGTGAAACTATTACAAATTACGGAGCTGTTTGTCAAAAATCAGCTCCGATTTTTAATGAATATTTTGCCGAATATTCACCAAAACAGTGAATATTCGCGTGAAAATGAATAATATTCACCGAAAAGTCAAGAAAATCGGAAAAACGCGAATATTTTTTCAGAAAAGTGTTGACACGCGTGAATATATATGCTAATATTAGCACCGTTAACGAAAGCAATGTAGAAAGCATTGCAAACTATTAAAATTGAGGTACATAAAAATGAAAAAGTTCGTTTCCCTGATGCTTGCACTCGTTATGGTGTTTGCACTTTGCGCATGCGGCGCAAAGACCGACAATAACACAGCAGAAGAAATTGATTATTCCACCTGGACTCTTGACCAGCTCAAGGCTGAACTCAAGACCGTAAACGACGGTAAGTTCACCGTTGCAACCAGCCCCGACTTTGCTCCCTACGAGTTCTACGCACTCGATGAGAACAACAACCCCACTCTCGCAGGCTTCGACATGGCTTTTGCTCAGTACATTGCTGACAAGCTCGGTCTCGAGCTCGAGATTATCCCCATGGACTTTGACGGCACCCTGTCTGAGCTCGGCGCAAAGAAGGTCGACGTCAGCATGGCTGGTTACTCCCCCGACCCCAAGCGTGAGTCCCTCATGAACTTCACCGATATCTACTACGAAGGCACTCAGTCCTTTGTTACCACCAAGGCAATGCAGGATGTTATCACTTCCATGGAAGTTGCAAACGATGCACAGTACCAGATTGGCGCACAGACCGGTTCCATCCAGGCTGACCTCGCAGTACAGAACACTCCCGATGCAGATATCCTCAACCTCGCAAAGGTAACCGATATCGTTGCAGAGCTCGTTTCCGGCAAGCTCGACGGTGCTTTCATTGAGACTGTTGTTGCAGAGAGCTACCAGAAGAACTACCCCGAGCTCGTAATCGTAAGCGATGTTCCCTATGACCAGGCTGGCTCCGCAATCGGTGTCAACAAGGACAACGCAGTTCTGCTTGCAGCACTGAACCTCATCATTGCAGAGGCTAAGGACGACGGCTCCCTCGCAAAGTTCATTGAAGAAGCAAACCTGCTCGCAACCGGCAACAAGTACGAAGGTCTGCTTGACGAGAACGGCAAAATCGTTGAAGGCTAAGCCTTAGGTAAAGACTAAATATTCATTCTCCCCGGAGCGCCTCCGGGGAGAATTTCCCGTTTTAGAAAGGATAAGCATATGATTACTTCCGAAGGTTTTGCGCTGACATGGAAATACATCAGCATGTTTGTAGACGGTCTTGTCTGCACAATTTCGCTGTCAGTGCTGACGGTTATATTCGGTTTCATCCTCGCTCTTGTACTCGCAGTTATGCGTATGAGCGGCTGGAAGCCGTTTAAGAAGCTCGCACTCGATAAGGACGGCCATCTCCGTGAGCAGGGCGTTCTTACCGCAATCAGCAACTTCAGACCCCTCAACTTTATTGCAAGCATTTATGTAGAGATTTTCCGCGCAACTCCGCTTATTGTACAGCTGTTCGTAATCTACTACATAGTAATGGGCGATATGACTCTGCCCAGCTTCAAGCTGTTCGGAAATATCCGTTTCGAGCGTTTTCTGCCCGGTGTTGTTGCACTGTCCCTCAACTCCGCGGCTTACCTGTGCGAGATTATCCGCTCCGGTATCCAGAGCGTTGACGGCGGTCAGACTGAAGCTGCACGCTCCCTCGGTCTTACCCAGGCGCAGAATATGCGCTTTATCGTTCTGCCCCAGGCAATCAAGAACATTCTCCCCGCAATCGCAAACGAATTTGTCACCATAATCAAGGAGTCCTCAATCTGCTGGACTATCGGTGTTCAGGACATTATGTACGCTGTCAACAGCATCAAGGGCGCGACTTATCGAATTGCCGAGCCTCTTATCATTGCGACGGCGGTTTACTTCTGCCTGACTTACCCCACCTCCAAGATTATTGAACACTTTGAAAGGAAGATGAGCGTCGGTGATAAACGATAAGATTATTCAGGTCAAAGAACTTAAAAAATACTACAAAAAGGGCACCATCAAGGCTCTTGACGGCGTCAGCGTAGATATCAACCGCGGCGATGTTATGGTCGTTATCGGACCCTCCGGCTCCGGTAAGTCCACTCTTCTGCGCTCTCTCAACCTGCTTGAGGAGCCCACCGGCGGCACTATCATCTTTGAAGATGTAGATATCACCGATAAGAAGATTGATATCAACCTTCACCGTCAGAAGATGGGTATGGTTTTCCAGCACTTCAATCTCTTCCCGCATAAGACCATTCTTGAGAATATGATTCTTGCACCCGTTGAGGTAAAGAAGGTTCCCAAGGAGGAGGCAACCAAGAAGGCAATGGCACTGCTCGAGCGTGTCGGTCTTGCCGACCGCGCAGACGCATACCCCATTCAGCTTTCAGGCGGTCAGAAGCAGCGTGTCGCAATCGTGCGCGCACTGTGTATGGAGCCCGATGTAATGCTCTTTGACGAGCCCACCTCCGCACTCGACCCCGAAATGGTCGGCGAGGTTCTCGATGTTATGAAGGAGCTTGCACACGAGGGCATGACAATGGTAGTCGTTACTCACGAGATGGGCTTTGCCCGTGAGGTCGGCAACCGCGTTCTGTTTATGGCAGAGGGCAAGCTCATTGAAGAGGGAACTCCCGAAGAAATCTTCGAGCATCCTCAGAGCGAGCGTCTGCAGGACTTCCTGTCTAAGGTGCTGTGATGAATAGTAATAAAAAAGCTGCCATAGAGTCTGTTGACTCTATGGCAGAGCTATACAAAAAAATAGCTGACGAGATTTGGGAAAACCCCGAGCTTTCCCTCAAGGAGTATAAGGCAACTGAGCTTTATTGCCGCGTTCTGCGTGAAAACGGCTTTGAGGTAACGAAAAAGCTTAGCGGCATTGACACCGCATTCTGCGGCTCCTTCGGCCACGGTAAGCCTATAATCGGCATTCTCGGCGAGTTTGACGCACTGTCCGGACTTTCCCAGCAGGCGAATGTAATGAGTAAGGAAGCGCTTGTACCCGATGGCAACGGTCACGGCTGCGGTCACAATCTGCTCGGTGTCGGCTCACTTGCTGCAGCATTTGCGGTCAAGAAGTACCTTGAGGAAAGCGGCAGCGAGGGTACTGTCGTTTTCTACGGCTGCCCCGGTGAAGAGGGCGGCAGCG
>JAZULF010000239.1:0-5460 GCA_045643645.1 Oscillospiraceae bacterium | reverse complement strand
ATACAATGTCATTCCCCAGATTGGCGGAGAGCAGTTTGCAGGCTACACCTCCGAGGAGATGAAGCTGCAGAACGAAGGCAGACGCATTATGCACCTGCCCGAGCTGAAGGTCAGCTGCACCTGCGTTCGCGTTCCCGTTGTCCGCAGCCACAGCGTTTCCATCTGCCTCAAGACCAAGGAGAAAATCTCCGTTGAGAAGGCAAAGGAAATCATCGCAGCAGCTCCCGGCTGCAAGCTCGTCGATGACCTCGACAACAAGCTCTATCCCATGCCTCTTGCAACCAGCGACCAGGACCTCGTCTTTGTCGGCAGAATCCGTGAGGACCTCACCGATGAGCGCGGCCTCAATCTGTGGTGCTGCGGCGACCAGGTCCGCAAGGGCGCTGCAACCAACGCAGTTCAGATTGCCGAGCTGGTAATCAAGACTTTGTAATTAAAGAATGTAAAACAGCACCCACTTTTGTGGGTGCTGTTCCTTTTTTAATTAATGCTGTCTGCACTAACCGGTCGTGTTATGGCAGTAAAGATACGCATAAGCGGTGCAACGGATAAAAACACCTCCCGGTGAACTTTTCTTTGTGTTGCCAAAGAAAAGTTGCAAAAGAAACGCAACCAAGGGCTGCGCCCTTTGGAAACCTGCTCGCTCTATATCCGCCCTTAGTCTTTACTGCCGGTTTACCCCGATGCAGACACTCAAGCAAGTCTTTACTGTGCCTGCCGGCAGCGCGAACATATTTACGCGGCTACTGCGGTTGATGGGTGAAAATCGTGCATCAAATTTAGTCTGTACCGATTGGTTGATGGTCGGACTCAACTTTAGCACGCACTCACCGGTCGGGACACCGCAAAAGCGATTAGCTGAAGCGGTGCAACGGATAAGATGCGGCTCCCGCCGCCGCACCGATAGGTTGATGGACAGACTTAACCATAGCTCGCAGTATATGGTCGGGCACCTGCAATAACGATTAGCTACAGCCTAAAAACGAACGAGAAGCCGCTGCCAACAGGAGGAAGGCAGCGGCTTCTTGTGTTTTAGTAAAGGTATGCGGCAGATGAGGAGCCCTGCCGCCGATTGCCTGACGCAATCAAATAAAGAAAATAGAGAGAGAGTAAAAAATGTTCATGGCCTTTGTCATTTTTTTGACGGTTTTATAATAACACAGCTTTCCGCTTTTGTAAATAGCAAATCGTTGTTTTTTTATCAATTTTGACATATTTTTAGAAATGTAACAACGCCGGCGCCCAATTTTGCTGATTTGTTGTCTATATTTGTGCAAAAAGCCAACAAAAAAGCACTGACCTGGCGGTCAGTGCTTTTTGAATTCATTATCAGTCCTTCATCATGTGGACATTGATGTGCTCGTAGCTCATCTCGACATTGTTCTCCGCGAAGCTTGCGCGGATATTCTCGTTGAGTGCGAAGAAAACATCCCAGTAATCGGCAGTCTTGCACCATACACGGACGGTGTATTCGATGGTGCTTGCGTTGTAGGCTGCAATTGCGACGAAGGGTGCGGGCTCGTCGATGACCTTCTCGGTCTTTGCGATTGCCTCGTTGATTGCGTTGCGTACATCCTCGGTTGCACACTCGTAGGAGGTGTTGATTGCGAGGTCTACGCGGCGCTTGGGCTCTGCGCTGTAGTTGATGATTTTTGCGGAGGTAATCTCGCCGTTGGGAACATAGATAATCTTGTTGTCAATGGTTGCGATGCTGGTGTAGAACAGACCGATGGTCCTGACGGTGCCGCTCTGACCGCCGACTTCAACAAAATCGCCTACGCTGATGGGGCGTGTTGCAAGAATGGTGATGCCTGAGAAGATGTTTGAAAGCAGACCCTGCAGAGCGAGGGAGAGCGCAACACCTGCGACAGACAGAACTGCAACCAGGCTTGTGATGTTGATGCCGAGTGCGGATGCGATAATCATAATCGCGATAGACCACAGAGCAACCTTGATTGCGCTTGCAAAGAAGGACTTGAGGCTTGAGTCGAGGTGCTTGCTCTTGCTGAGCAGCTTGGTGCATGCCTTGGTGAGCAGCTTGATTGCGACAACGCAGATGATGAATACTATAATCACCTGCAGCACGGTAAAGAGAGATGCCTTGTTGATAATGTCGTGCATTTCAGTTTAACTTCAGCTCGCGGCATGAGCCCTCGCCGAAGCTCCTTTCCATTTCAGTTTTGTAGTGAGCAAAATATTCGGTAGGCATAAGAGCCTGAACACAGCCTGCAAAGCCGCCGCCGTGTACGCGCCATGCGCCGATGCCCTTGAGCAGCTGCTCGCTGAGGACAAGACCGCTCTCGAGCTTGCGGTCATCGGTTGCGCTGGTGACTATATTGTTAAGGTACTTCTCCGAGGAGCGTCCCGACTCATTCATCAGGCGCATATACTCGGCTGCATTGCCCGTAATAAGCGCATCGCGCATCTTAGGCACGCGCTCGTTTTCATCGAAGAAATGCGTTGCGCGGCGAACGGGTCTGTCGGCAGTATCCCAACGCTTTGCCCTGAAATCCTCGGGCTTGACCTGACCGAGCAGCTCCTTGCCGAAGAAGCTTGCGATGTAGCGCATATCCGCGGGAATTCTCGCATAGCTGGTGTCAAGTCCCGCATGGCTGCCGCCCGTGTCGGTAAGGCACAGAGTAAGTCCCATGCGCGAGAAGTCCGCGTTGACGGGCTGTACCTCTTTGGTCATAAAGTCTATGTACACGGGCTTGCCGAGTGCGCAGGTCAGCTGGTCCATAAGTCCGCAGGGCTTGCCGAAGTGGAGGTTTTCCGCCTGCTGCGCAGCTCTTGCGATTGCCATAGGCTCAAGCTCGGAATTGTTGTACAGGCTATTGAAGATGCGGCCGATAAGCACAGCAAATGCTGCCGAGGAGCTGAGTCCCGAGCCGGAGCTTAAATCGCTGTGCAGCACCGCGTCAAAGCCGCCGAAGCTTGCGCCGATATCGTACATCGCAGATGCCACACCGCGCACAAGTGCAGACGACGAGCCGAACTCAATAGGCATAACATCGAGGTTAAGCAGGTTTATCTCCATGTCCTTGAAGCCCGGTGATTTTATTCTCACCTTGTTGTCAAAATTGGGCTGAACCTCAGCGTGTATTCCCTTGTCAACTGCGGCAGCAAGCACGCGGCCGTTCTGATGGTCGGTGTGATTGCCTGCAAGCTCCGTGCGTCCCGGAGCGAAAAACTTTTCCATAGCCATGCCTTCAATCCGTTCAGAATTAAGCCCCCTTATAAGGGGGCTTATGTTATTACTTTCTTGCGAGGACCTTTTCGATGCCTGCGATTACGCCGTTTGCGTCAACGCCGTACTTTGCAAGCAGCTCTTTGTAGGGTGCGGATTCGGTGAAGGTGTCCTGAATGCCGACATACTCGGTGGGAACGCCTGCGCCTTCGTATGCGAGAACCTCGGATACTGCGCTGCCGAGACCGCCGTAGATGTTGTGCTCCTCAGCACAGACGATTGCGCCGGTTTCCTTTGCGCAGCGCATAATGAGCTCGCGGTCGATGGGCTTTACGGAGTACATATCGACAACGCGGACGGATACACCGCGCTCTGCGAGCACTTCTGCTGCCTCGATTGCCTTGTGAACGAGCAGACCGCATGCGATAACGGTAACATCGCTGCCCTCGCGGACGATTGCGCCCTTGCCGAGCTCAAACTGTGCGTCCTCTGCGTAAAGGTCGGGATATACATCGCGGGAAAGTCGCAGATACATGGGGCCGTAGTTTTCAACAGCGTACTTGGTTGCCCACCGGGTGGAGGTTGCGTCGGAGGGAACGATAACCTTCATATTGGGCAGTGCGCGCATGATTGCGATATCCTCGGTTGCGTGGTGGCTTGCGCCGTCGAGTGCGTCGGACATACCGCAGTATGCGCCGCCGAACTTGACATTCAGATTGCCGTAGCAAATCTGGTCGCGTGCGGAAAGCAGACCGAGAGAGGTGAGGAATACTGTAAAGGTGTTTACAAAGGGAATCTTGCCGACGGTGGACATACCTGCAGCGGTAGCTACCATGTTCTGCTCTGCGATACCCATGTTGAAGAAGCGCTCGGGATGAGCCTTGCCGAACATTGCGCTCTTGGTGGAGCCGGAAAGGTCAGCGTCGAGTACTACGATATTTTCATTGGTGTTGCCCAGCTCTGCCAGAACAGTGCCGTATACTTCTCTTATTGCTTTAGGCATTTACTTCACCTCCGAGTTCTTCCATTGCCTTTGCAAAGCTTTCGTCGTCGATTGCCTTGCCGTGCCAGGTGTTCTTGCCTTCCATGAAGGAAACGCCCTTGCCCTTGATGGTGTTTGCAATGATGACGGTGGGTGCGCCTACTGCGCCGTCTGCAACATTGATGCAGAAGTCGAGAGCCTCGATGTCGTGGCCGTCGCACTCAAGAACGGTCCAGCCGAATGCTTCCCACTTTGCAGCGAGGTCGCCGAGGGGCATAATCTCGTCGGAGGTGCCGTCAAGCTGTACCTTGTTGTAGTCGACTATTGCGATGAGGTTATCAAGCTTAAACTTAGGTGCGCTCATAGCGGTTTCCCAGATAACGCCCTCGTTCAGCTCGCCGTCGCCGAGGACAGCGTAGACCTTTGCGGGAGAATTATTGAGCTTGAGCGCCATTGCCATACCCTGTGCTGCGGGGAAGCCCTGACCAAGAGGTCCGCCGGGCATTTCAACACCGGGAGTGTGCATGTTGGGATGACCTGCAAGACCGCCCATACGGCGCAGGGTTGCCATCTCGGAAAGGGGAATGAAGCCCTTTTCTGCGAGGTTGCGGTACAGCATAGGAGCTGCGTGACCCTTGGAAAGCACCAGTCTGTCGCGGTCGGGGTTGGACGCATCGGCTGCATCAAGCTTCATATGCTCCTGATACAGATAGGTCAGGATTTCGCAGACGGAAAGTGAGCCGCCCGGATGACCTGACTGCGGTGCGTGGATTGCGGTCAAAACATCGATTCTGAAGCGACGGCAAAGCTCCTCAAGCTCTGCAATACGCTCGGCAGTTAAAGCCATGATATTGTTCCTCCGTAAAATTTTTTCTATCGCGGTAAGTCCGCTATTTTGACATATTAAATATAAAACAATGCGCAACTAAAGTCAACCTCCCGCGCCGGCGCCGGGAGGCGCTTCTTATTCGATTATTAATTGTACAGTTCTATTATGCGGTAGCTCGACCGTTGCCTGCCGACATAGTCTGTACTAATAGGTTGATGGTCAGCCTCAACTTTAGCAGGCACTCACCGGTCGGGTTATGGCAGTATCGATACGCAGAAGTGCCGCAACGAACGGAAAAGCACTCCCTCAGACGAGGGAGTGCTTTTGATAAGTTGATGTACAGATTTAACTTCAGCAGGCAATCACCGGTCGGGAACCTGCAATAACGATAAGCAAAAGCGGTGCAGCGAAGTTAAAAATTATTCGCCGTAGTTGGGCTGGCTTGCCATATCGAAGATATCG
>JAZULF010000238.1:0-1896 GCA_045643645.1 Oscillospiraceae bacterium | reverse complement strand
CGCAGCTTAAGAAGGCATATTCAAACTTCCTCGCACCCGATAAGCCCGAGGTATGCGCGATGCTCGCCTACGGCACCGCGCCGCTTGGAAACGAGCTTATGGACGGCACTCCGCTCGTTTCCGCCGTGGGCGACAAGGGCTATGACGGCGCTTCAAAAAATGACGGCGGTCCGCTGAAGCTCATCGTTCCGCAGGATGCAAAAGACAGCGCAAACGCATCACTGTGCGTCAAGAATGTTGTTGCCGTTGAGGTAACCGCAAACGATATTGACACCTGGAGCCACAAGATGAGCGGAATTTACGAGGAGTTTCTCGATGACACCTTCACCCTCACCGTCAAGAACGACACGGACGAATGGACTCACGATTTCACCGTTGAGCAGCTTGAAAGCCTCAAGGGCATCATTGTCCGCGACAAGTACTCCGTGCTCGATGTAGGTGAGTGCGAGGGTCTTGATATCTGGAAGTTCATTCAGCTTATCGCAGGTGATGTCAAGGGCATCGACAACCCCGTTGCAATCACCGCCTACGCAAGCGACGGCTACAAGAATGACCTGCTCAGCGTATTCTACCGCGATGGCTTTGTAAACGGCGTTGCCGACGAAAACGGCGATGTCAGAAAGCTCATTCTCTGCTACGCAATCAACGGCTATCCGCTCGTTGACTCCGAGGGCCACGAGGGCTACACGGGTCTTGCAGGCAACACCGCAGGTCCCGTAAGAGTAATTGCCGAGACCAACCAGGGCGCATCGGTAAAGTACTGCGTAAAGCTCGTTGTTACCGTTGCAGGCTCCGATAAAATCGACATTCAGCTTGACAACTCAATCTTCAATCAGAAATAAACGCTATGAAAAGACTTGTATCATTAATTCTCGTCATTGCCCTCTGCCTTTCTCTGTGCGCCTGCGGCGGCACGGATAACGGGCAGCCTGCCGTTGCAGGTGAGGGGCAGATTCTTGACGGTGCGGGCAGAGTGCTCGACATCCCCGAAAATCCTGAAGAGGCAACTATCGCCTCGGTTTACGCGGTGTCGGTGCCGTTCATTGTCGCACTCGGTCTTAGCGACAGAGTGCTTGCCGTCAATGTCAAATCAAAATTCTGGACCGATGCCGATGCTGACCTTGCCAAAGCAGGCACAGTCGGCAGAGGCGTGGTTGACCTCGAAAAGCTCGCAGGCTACGCGCCTACGGTTTTAATCCATCGCTCGAACGACCCCGAAACAGTTGCGGCGGTTGAAAAGCTCGGCTTTGATGTTCTTTGCGTTACCGTCGAGGACATCGACGATATTAAAACCACGCTCACGATGATGGGCGAATACTTCGGCGTTGAGTCTCGTGCAAAGGAAGTCTGCGACTGGATAGACGCAAAGTTTGCGATGATTGCCGAGCGCGTTTCGCAGATTCCCGAGGATGCGCGCGTTTCCGCTCTGCTCATGGGCGGTGAGCTCGGCAGAGTTGCAGGCTGCGATATGCTGCAGACCTGGATGCTCGAGCAGGCAGGCGCAATCCCCGTTGCCGATGAGGGCAAGGACCACAACTGGATTGATGTGGGCGTTGAAACCGTGTTCAAATGGAATCCGCAATACATCTTCTGCACAAGCTCAACGGCTCTTGAGTACAGCGCCGAGAGTATGCTCGAGGACAGCTCATGGTCTGCCGTGCAGGCGGTTAAGGACGGCAAGGTAATTCAGATGCCCGCAAAGCTCGATTCGTGGGATATGCCCGGATTAAGCTGCGTTCTCGGCACGCTTTTTATGCTGCACGAAATGTACCCCGACTACTTCAGCGCAGATGAGCCTCAGGCTCAGATTGACGAATACTACGAATTTATGTTCGGCACAACCTTTGATGCCGATTACTTAGGCTACACCTTGGAGTGACAAATGACTAAACCGAA
>JAZULF010000237.1:0-17498 GCA_045643645.1 Oscillospiraceae bacterium | reverse complement strand
GGGAGTATGCTTTTTTCAGCCTCACAAGCGAAAGGAGCTAATCATGGCAGATTATATTCTCAGCTGCTGCTCAACAGCTGATTTGACAAAGGAACATTTCGAAGCACGCGACATTAATTATGTCTGCTTCCATTTTGCACTCGACGGCGAGGAATATATCGACGACCTCGGTGCAAGTATGCCGTTTGAAAAATTCTACGAAGCGGTTGGCAGCGGTGTCCCCACCAAGACCTCGCAGGTTAATATTTCCGAATATGTGGCATACTTCACCCCGTTTCTTGAGGCGGGCAAGGACATTGTCCATGTAGCTCTGTCCTCCGGACTTTCGGGCACTATAAACTCTGCACGCAATGCGGCACTCATCGCAATGGAGCGCTTCCCCGAGCGCAAGATTTATATCGTTGACTCTCTCGGCGCATCCTCGGGCTACGGTCTGCTTATGGACAAGGCTGCCGACCTGCGCGATGCGGGTATGGACGCTGAGTCCCTCGTGGCATGGATTGAGGAAAACAAGCTCAAGGTTCATCACTGGTTCTTCTCCACCGACCTTTCAAGCTATGTGCGCGGCGGTAGAATTTCCAAGACCGCGGCAGTGTTCGGCGGTATGCTCGAGATTTGCCCCCTGCTCGATATGGACAACCAGGGCCACCTCGTTCCCAGAGCAAAGGTGCGCACCAAGAAAAAGGTTATCCGCGAGATAGTCAAGATGATGGAGCAGCACGCCGAGGGCGGCCTCGATTACAGCGGCAAGTGCTACATCTCTCAGTCTTCCTGCATTGAAGATGCAAAGCAGGTCGCGGCAATCATCGAGGAGCGCTTCCCGAAACTCAACGGCAAGGTTGAAATCAATTGGGTCGGCACAACCATCGGTTCACACACGGGTCCCGGCACAATCGCGCTGTTCTTCTGGGGCGGCGAGCGCGTCGAATAATAGTATAAATAAAAAGCAAGCATATTGTATGCTTGCTTTTTTTATTCTGTGCATAAGTGCTTGAATTTATCAAACTCAAAGGCAACGGTTTCGGCAGTGTGGGCATCGCTCGAGAGAATGAGTCTGCCGCCGTTTGCTTTTATGTATTCGGCAATGTGCGGCGCGGGATAGGGTACGCTGCGCCAAGCCCTTGAAATGCCGCCCGTGTTAAGCTCAAATGGCTTGCCGCTTTCAAGCAGCTTATCGGCCGCTGCCTTGCAGGCGGCAACATAGCGCGGGTCATGCTCGTCAAAAAGCCTGCCGCCGTCATTGAACTTAGCAATTAGGTCAAAATGCCCGATGATGTCGCAGCTTGTCTTTTCCACAACCTCGGCAACGGTTTCAAAATAGCGCTCCGCCATTGCGATGTAATCACCGCCGAAGTGTTTTTCGCAGCCTGCGATTAGCTTTTCGGGTGTGTCATCAACCGCGAAGTACGCTCCGTCTGCCTCAACATAGTGGACAGAGCCGATGATATAGTCAAAGCCCGCGGTGTCAAGGCTCGAGAAGATATCCAGCTCAAGTCCGCAGAGCACTTCAATGCGGTCTGCGTATTTTTTCTTTAGCCGCGCCATTTCCTCACGGAAGCGCGCGTATTCGCCCTCATCGGCGGGAAAGTAGCCGCTATCGAAGCTGACGGGCGAGTGTATGCACACACCAACGCGCTCAAAGCCTTTGCTGATTGCCGAAAGCACCATTTCCTCGGGTGTGCTTTCACCGTCGCAAAAGGTGGTGTGCATATGTAAATCCTGCGCAACGCTCATATCATTTCTCGTCAATGTTGTAGATTTCCTCGATTACGCTGATGCCCTGGCGGATAATCGTGCAGATGCACTCTGCCGCCTTGTCGGGCTGCTTGCTTTTTATATACCCCATCAGCTCGCGGCGCATATCTGCGGTTTGCGTGATGTCCTCACGGCGCAGGTCGTAGTGACGCGCCATCGAGGCAACGAGCATCTGCTCAAAGCCTCTGTAAATCATACTGTAAAGGCTGTTGCCCGAGGCAAGCGTGAGCTTGTAGTGGAATGAGTAAAGCAGCCTCGGAATATCGGCATCGGGAAGAGTCAGACTGTCGATAATCTCGAGCATCTCGTTGTAGGTTTTCTCGTAGATGTTATCACACGCGCGGCGTGCGCACTCGGACTCAAGCCATATGCGCAGGTCCATCATATCGTCAAACAGGGCTCTGTCGAGCGCAAGCGAGCCGTAGCTCATTATGACGGACAGCGACTGCGGTGTGGGGAACTTGCGGTAGTCGTTTACAACCGTGCCGCGGCGGGGAACAATTGAAACAAAGCCGAGGTATTCAAGCTCTAAAATTGCCTGATGCAGTGAGCTGCGGCTTATGCCGAGCATTTCGGCAAGGTTGCGCTCGGGCGGCAGGTAGCTGCCTGTTTCAAGCTCGCCGGAAAGAATTTTCGTTATAAGAATCTGAACTGCGGTGTCAGTCAGAGACGGATTTTTTATCTTTTTGAATTCAGCCATCGGTATCTCCGTTTAAGGGAATGCTTTTGTTTATAAAAGTATTATTATCATAAATACTGAGCCTTGGCAACTGTTTTTGTAAGGCGTGCAAAAAATGCTAAAGAAATAACAATTAGATATTGCAAAGGCGAAACGGGTATGATAAAATTTTAGCTAATGGTTGGTGGTTAGACCACCAAAACCGTCGAAAGACGAATTGAAAGGAGAAACCACATGGCAAAATATGATGTTGTCGTCGTAGGCGCCGGCCTTGCAGGTCTGTCTGCGGCGATTCAGAGCCAGATGGCAGGCAAGAAGACCCTGCTCATCGAACAGCATAACCTTCCCGGCGGCTGTGCAACAAGCTTCGTCAGAGGCCGTTTTGAAATCGAGCCCTCCCTGCACGAGCTGTGCGACTTCGGCCCCGCAGAGAATCCCGGTGATATCCGCAATATTCTTGACTCCTACGGCGTAAAGGTCGATTGGTACGAGTGCCCCGATTGCTTCCGCGCAATCACCAAGGGCAGCGACGGCAAGCTTCTCGATGTTACTATGCCCTCCGGCATCGATAACTTCATTAATGCAATGGAGAAGGAAGTACCCGGCTCCCGTGAGTCTATGGTAAAGCTCTTTGACCTGTTCCAGGAGGTCCTTGACGGTATTGCATACATCACCGCATCCAAGGGCAATCCCGACTCCAAGGTTCTGCAGGCTGAGTACCCCGATATGCTCCGCACCGGCGCATACAGCACCCAGCAGGTATTCGATGCTCTGAAGCTGCCCAAGAAGGCACAGAACATCCTCTCCATCTACTGGTCCTACCTCGGCGTTGATATGAATCACCTCGCATTCATCCACTACGCCGCAATGGTTCATAAGTATGTTTCCCGCAGCGCTTACATTCCCGCACACACCTCTCACGAGCTGTCCAACGCAATGATTGAACGCTTCCGTGAGCTGGGCGGCGATGTATGGTTCACCTGCCGCGCAGAGGAATTTCTCTTCAACGGCGACAGACTCTGCGGCGTAAAGACCAATATGGGTACTGTCGAATGCAAGTACGTTCTTCCAAACATCAACCCCGACATCATCTACGGCAAGATGATGCCCAAGGAGCTTATCCCCGAGCGCGAGAAGAAGCTGTCCGCTGCCCGTAACGGCAACTTCGGCGGCCGTATGTTCACCGCATACTTCTGCTGGGATGCAACTGCTGAAGAGCTCGGCATCACCGATTACAGCTACTTCCTGCAGGGCTCTTACGATTCCGAGAAGGAATACAAGAACATTCAGGGCGGTATCAAGACCAACGATTACTCCATCTTCCTTTGCTACAACATAGCAAATCCCAAGTTCTCACCAGAAGGCACCTGCGTCTGCTCCTTCACCACCTTCGGTTCTCCCGTTGACTGGAATGACTTAAGCCAGGAGGACTACTTCAAGTTCAAGAACGAGTTTGCAAAGAAGATGCTCGACTCCCTCAAGGCAAAGACCGGCATCGAGCTTCGCGGTCACATCGAGGAGATGGAGGTTGCATCTCCCTGGACCTTCGCACGCTACCTCGGCGTTCCCGAAGGCTCCGTATACGGCTACGAAACCAAGGATTGGGACGGTATGATGGCCCGTATGCAGATGCTCGGCACCGACTATCCCATCAAGGGTCTGCGTCCCATCGGCGCAGCAGGTCCCCGCCGCGACGGGTACTCTGCAGCAGTTATCTGCGGCCAGCTCATGGCTATGAACGCTCTCAAGGATCTCAAAGCTGAAGAAGAAGGAGGTAACGCATAATGCCGGATCTCAAGATTAAAATCGGCCTCATCGGCAAGTTCGATATGCTCAAGTTCAAGAACATGAAGAAGGTTCGTGAACAGGCAATCCAGGCAGCTCCCGCAAAGGAAGTCAAGGGCGATTTCCCCATCAATACAAACGCAAAGCTTCTGCACCCCGATTATCTCACTCTCGTAGTTGACGAGGTTATCGACCACGGCGCAGCAACCGCAAAGACCTTCGTGTTCAAGAGCAAGGACGGCAAGGCTCTGCCTTACTTCCGCGCAGGTATGTATATCAGCCTCAAGCTCAACATCGACGGCAGCGAGGTTACCCGCGCATACTCTCTGTGCTCTGCTCCCAAGCAGGCACTGCAGGGCAAGTACGCAATCGGCGTTCGCGCCAATCCCAACGGCTTTGTAGCAGACAAGCTGCTTGCAAACCTCAAGGTCGGCGACGAGGTCATCTCCTCCAGCCCCAAGGGCTTCTTCTACTACGAAGACCTTCGTGACTGCCCCACTGTTATCGGTGTAGCAGGCGGCGCAGGCATCACCCCGTTCATGGCAATGGCAAAGGCTATCGCAGACGGCACCGAGGACTTCAACCTCACCATCATCTTCAACTCCCGCACCGAGGACAGCATCCTCTACAAGAAGGAGCTTGAGGAAATCTGCGCAGCTACCAATAAGGTCAAGGTCGTACATGTCCTCTCCCGTGAGGAGAAGGAAGGCTACGAGCACGGTCATGTTACCGCTGAGCTCATCAAGAAGTACGCACCCGAGAACTTCTCCGTATACATCTGCGGTCCCGAGAATATGTACAAGTCCGTTCTCGCTGAGGCAAAGAAGCTCGGCGTAGCTGACAAGCACATCCGCCACGAGGCACTCGGCATCACCAAGACCGTATGGGAAGAGGCAGGCTACCCCGTAGAGTGCAAGGACAAGGTATTCGAGCTGACCGTCAAGCAGGGCGCAGCAGAGTACAAGATTCCCTGTGCAGCAAATGAGCCCATCCTCGTTGCAATCGAGCGCGCAGGCATCAAGGCACCCTCACAGTGCCGTGCAGGCGAGTGCGGCTGGTGCCGTTCCAAGCTGGTTGCAGGCGAAGTATTCATTCCTGCAGACAAGGAATACCGCCGCTGGTCCGATAAGGAAAACGGCTACATCCATCCCTGCGCAACCTTCGCAGTATCCGATATGGTACTCGAGATTCCCGGTGAGTTCTATTAATCGAAACTACCGGTAAAACAGCGTTGAACTGATTTCCTGTCCGGTAAGGGAGGCACTTGAAAAGTGCCTTCCTTGTCGGACAGCTTTATATCAAAGCAGAAGGGGGGCAAAGCCAATGAGTATAAGCGCCGAATCGCTGGCAAGGGACATACTGGCCTTGTCCCGCAATTCGCTGATGGTAAACTTCCGCTTCCTCGACCGCTCAATATCGCGCCTTGAGTTTGCGGAGGATAAAAATATAAGCCTTGCGACCGACGGTGAAAAGCTATACTACGGACCGAAGTATGTGCTGACGAGATACCGCGAGGAGCAATCGGTTATGACGCGCGATATCTTCCATTCAATTCTGCATTGCGTGTTCCGCCATAATTTTATCGGCAGGGAAATAGACAGAGTCCGCTGGGACTTAGCCTGCGATATCGCGGTTGAAAATGCCCTCAGCGAGCTTGAATCGCCCGTGCTTCGTGCAAGGCGCGAGGAGCAGCAGGGCGCAACAATTGCACTGCTCAAGGACGAGCTTGACGGACTTACCGCAGAGCGCATCTACAAGTGGCTGGGCGATAAGCAGATACCCGAGGAGGAGCTTATTGAGGAGCGCGAAAGGTTCATTGCCGACGGTCACGGCATATGGTACGGCGCGTTTGACCCCAACGCAAAGGCTGATGAAAACATCGACCTGCGCAAGATATGGGAGGATATCTCCAAGCGCATGCAGACGGAGCTTGAAACCATGCGCAACGAGTCGGGTGCGCTTGTGCAGAATCTGCGCGCGCTGAACAGAGCGCGATACAACTACACCGATTTCCTGCGCCGCTTCGGCACGCAGGGCGAGGTAATGCGCCTTTCCGACGAGGAATTTGACAACAACTATTACACCTACGGCTTGGAGCTTTACGGCAATATTCCGCTCATTGAGCCGCTTGAGTATACCGACCAGCGCAGGATACGCGATTTTGTAATTGCCATCGACACCTCGGGCAGTGTCAAGGGTGAGGTGGTGCAGTCGTTTATCCAGCATACCCACGATATTTTAGCCGGTCAGGACAGCTTCTTTGACCGAATGAATCTGCACATTATCCAATGCGATGATGAAGTGCGTGAGGATGTGCGCCTCACCTGCAAAGAGGACTTTGACAGATATCTCAGAACTATGGAAATCAAGGGACTGGGACGCACGGATTTCCGTCCGCTGTTCAATTATGTGGACGGGCTTATTGATAAAAAGGAACTGACCAATATGCAGGGTCTGCTGTACTTCACCGATGGCGAGGGAACCTTCCCCGCCATGAAGCCGGATTACCCCACCGCGTTTATTCTCAACTGCGGTGATAATCCCGAGCCTGAGGTGCCGGTATGGGCCATGCACATTGCTTTGAGAGAGGAGGATATACTTGACGGGCGATTTTCGACTTGCTGACGGCGTGCTGTACATTGCGCCGGGAACTCAGTATATCCGCTCACAGATATACTGCGAAAAAGACGATGTCAGGCGCATCATAATCCCCGAGGGTGTGGGCTTTATGGAGGATGAGTGCTTTGCCGAGTGCGGCGAGCTTGAATCCGTTGTGCTGCCGGAGGGAATTATCAACATAGGTCCTGCCGCGTTTGCCGACTGCCCCAAGCTCTCGGAGGTGAACATACCCTCAACGGTAACATCCATTGACACGGGCGCGTTTTTTGCATGCAGCTCGCTGACCGCGGTAACGCTGCCCGAGGGGCTTGAAACAATATCCGAGCTTGCGTTTCATGATTCCGGAATTGAGAGCATTGTTGTGCCCGCAGGCGTAAAGAATATTGAAGACTCAGCCTTCTTCTCCTGCGATAAGCTGCGCAGGGCGGAGGTGCTCGGAAAGGATACTGCCATAGGTCAGGATGCGTTTGGAAGCAGCTACGCGCTCATAGAGGGCTTTATAGCCCCGGGATATCCCGAATACTGCGATGCAGCCGCGGAGCTTTTATACACGCTTCTGTGGTGCTCCTGCCCCGACAGGCACGGCGATGCGGTGTCACGCAGGGCGGAGGCGTTTATCCGAGCTAAAGAGGATCTCATAATGGAGCGCATTCTCAAATACAACAACATTCCCGCAATGACGGGACTTGCAAAGCGCGGTGTGCTGTCAGCGGGAATAATAAGCAGCTCGCTGCAGACCGCACTCAAGGACGGTCAGACCGAAATAACTGCGCTGCTGTTGGAGGCAAAAAATGCCGCGACATCAGCAGATGAGGAGTTTGAACTATGAACATAGCCGAAGCCAAGCAACAAATTAAAAATGCCATGACGGCATACTTCACGCGTGATGAGTACGGCTCATTCCGCATTGCGCCCGAGGCACAGCGCCCCGTGTTCCTTATGGGACCTCCGGGAATAGGCAAGACCGCGATTATGAAGCAGGTTGCAGATGAGCTCGGTGTCGGACTTGTAAGCTACTCAATGACGCACCATACCCGCCAGAGTGCGCTCGGTCTGCCCACCATTGTCCGCAAAAGCTACGGCGGCGAGGATTATGCCGTTTCCGAGTACACGATGAGCGAGATTATTTCCTCCGTGTACGATATGATTGAGGAGGGCGGAGTCAAGGAGGGCATACTGTTTCTTGACGAGATTAACTGCGTGTCCGAAACCCTCACACCCACCATGCTGCAGTTTTTGCAGTATAAAACCTTCGGACGCCACAAGGTCCCCGACGGCTGGATTGTCGTTACCGCAGGCAACCCCACCGAGTACAACCGCTCGGCACGCGAGTTTGACATCGTAACATGGGACAGACTCAAGCGCATTGACATTGAACCCGACTACAAGGCGTGGAAGGAATATGCACTCAAGCGCGGAGTCCACGCATCGATACTGACCTATCTCGATGCCAAGAAGGAAAACTTCTACAAGGTCGAATCCACGGTTGACGGCAAGCGCTTTATCACCGCGCGCGGCTGGGTGGATTTGAGCGATATGATACAGCTTTATGAGCTTAACGGCATTCCCGTTGATAAGCTGCTCATCGCGCAGTATGTGCAGCAGCCCGAGATTGCCGAGGACTTTGCCGTATACTACGAGCTTTTCAACAAGTACCGCGCCGACTACAAGATAGACGCAATCCTTGCAGGCGAGGCACCCGAGGAGATATGTGAGCGCGCTGAAAAAGCGCCCTTTGACGAGCGCCTTAGCCTTATGGGACTTATGCAGGAGCGCATCACCGACGGTATGAGGAGCGTTATACGCACCGAGGATGTCGTAACCGCGCTTCTGAAGCTGCTCAAGGAGGTCAAGGCAGGCGCAGCCCTTTCCGACAAGATAGAGGAGCACCGCGCAAGAATGCAGCGCGAGGAGCGCCGCGGCGCTATGCACCCCGAAAAGCGCAGAGAGTATGAGCGCACACTTGCATTCCTCACCGCCCACGAAAAAAAGCAGTCCGACTTTGCCGCAATCAAGGCAGATTACGATGCACTCGTTGCGGAAATGAAGAGCGATGCCGCGCAGGTATCAAAGGAGCTTGAGGCGATGTTCGCCTTTGCCGAAAAGGTTTGGGGCGAGGGTCAGGAGATACTCATAATGGTGACGGAGCTGACCGTAAGCTGGTATGCAGCGCGATTCATCTCGCGCTACGGCTCCGAGGCATACTACCGTCATAACGAGGCGCTGATGTTCTATCAGCGTCAGACGGAGATAATAAAGCAGATTGAGCTTATGGAGCAGCAGAACACGCTGACCGAGCTGTAAAGCAAAAACCGGTAATACATTTCGTATTACCGGTTTTTATGTTGGGCATATGCATAAAACAAAAACAGCCATCCGGATGGATGACTGTTCTTATTTGGTGGACGATACAAGACTCGAACCGCTAAGTTCAAGTACATAATAACTTTTTTAGTCTAAATATACTATTTGCTTATCAGAATCGTATTGTTTAGTAACTTTTTGTCCAATCGTTCTTAATCAGATATTATCTGTTAAGGGTAAAAATAAGGGTATTTTAGGTCTTCTTTCTGTCTGGTCATAGATGCTGTTCTCCATAAGCAAAGTTTTGTGGGTACACTGAAGGGATTCTAACCCACAATCTTTAAGTGAGTATCGGCCTTCTAAAGCAAGTGACTTTTTCTTCGAAAAAATGATGCAAGAAAACTGAAAATATATCCCCCCGGGTAGCTTGTTTTCACTTTTGTTTCTATATAGAATTATCTTAGTATCATAATTGGAAATCCCCAATTAATATCAGAAACGGAGAAAAACATGCACATCAGTGAAGAACACACTCATTGCGACGGTGAACATACCCACGAGCATTTACATACTCATGGCCACCCCCATGTTCACAGCCACGAGCATACAAAATCTGTTGCAAATCGCCTTGCGCGCGCTGCAGGGCACCTTGAATATGTTCGTCGTATGGTAGATGAGGGGCAGGATTGCACAGATGTTCTCATGCAGCTTGCTGCAGTAAAATCTGCTTTGAACAACACAGCGAAGATTATTTTGAAGGATCATATTGAACACTGTATTGTTGATGCAGTTGCCTGCAATGATGATAAAGCAATAAATGACCTCAATAAGGCAATTGAACGTTTTATGGAGTAAGATATGAATAACGGGCGTGAAACTGTTATCCGTCTCAGTGCGGATATTGAGAAAGACGTAACTATACGTCTTGGCAAGATTATCGGTCAGCTTAAAAGCATAGCTGTCCAGCTTGACGAATGCCCTCGCGATTTATCTGCGCTTACACAATTCTCTTCGGCAAACGCAGCTACCGGCAGCCTGATGCGTCTGATTGCAAAAGACATTGTGAAAAACGCCTTTGATAGAGATTTTTACGATGACGATGACACGGAATGCTATTTGAAAGAGGTTTTCGATATGCTGATTGATAATGCTGACGAAAAAAATTCTTGAAATTTGAAAAGGCATCCCCCCGCCTAGCTTGTGGAAATATTAATGGCTATATATTATAAGCATACAGATGCTTAATACTCTATAACTCCTTTTGAGCACCGCAAAAATGTTTTTAGGTCGCATTTTTGCGGTGCTCTCTTTTTGGGGATGATTATAAGAACCGAAGCCGATGTTGTCGCTCAAAGTCCGACAGCCTCTGTTTTTTTCAGTTTTCATATCCCCCCGGGTAGCTTCTTCTTGACATATAAATATGCTATCCTTGCAATGGATTTTTATCTTGACCAAAAAATTTGCCATTCAAGAATGGTAAATTTCTTAATGAAGTTTACAAAAAATGTTGATTAATGATAGGGGAATAGTATGGAAAAAAGAATGAACATCATCCTTTCAGAAGTCCAAAAAGTGATCGTCGGAAAAAAGGATGTTATAGAAAAAGTATTAATGGCAATTTTGGCTAATGGGCATATTCTTTTGGACGATGTACCCGGTGTTGGTAAAACTACAATGGCTCTTGCGCTCAGCCGAGCTCTTGGTCTTACCTACAACCGCATACAGTTCACGCCTGATGTGTTGCCCTCCGATATAGTCGGCTTTTCTATTTTCGATAAAGAAAGCGGAAAAATGAGCTATATGCCCGGTGTGGTCACTAACACCAATCTGCTCTTGGCCGATGAGATAAATCGTACATCAAGTAAAACACAATCGGCATTGCTCGAAGCTATGGAAGAAAAGCAGGTTACAGTTGACGGACAGAAGCATCCGCTTGATAATCCTTTCATTGTTATTGCGACAGAAAACCATGTTGGTGCGGCCGGCACGCAGCTTTTGCCGCATGCACAACTTGACAGATTCCTAGTGCGTCTCTCAATCGGCTATCCTGACTTTGAAAGCGAAATGGCAATAATTCGTGACAGGTGCAAGGCTAATCCTTTGGACTCAGTTCAGCAGGTGCTTGATTTGGAAACACTGCTTGAGATGATGGCGGAGGTTGAGAATGTTACCGTGAAGGATGAAATAATATCCTATATTATACGCCTGACCGTTGCAAGCCGGGAAAGCGAATATGTTGAGTTGGGCATAAGCCCCCGCGGTGCTTTGGCAGTGAGCCGCATGGCGAGAGCGTGTGCATACATAAAGAACCGCGACTATGTAATTCCGGAGGATGTTCAAAGCGTGTTCTCGGATGTGTGTGCTCACCGCATTCTGCTGTCTCAGGCTGCACGCAATGCCCGCAAAGATGTACAGAGCGTTATGAAAAGCATTTTGGACAACGTCAGTGTCCCTTTTGCGCTTGAATAATCAAATGAAGAAAAAAAGGTTGGCTTGGTTTGCGGCTATACTCCTTGCAGGAGTAATGTTTTTCTTTGAAAACAGTGCCGCTGCTTTGGCAGTGCTTATGTGTGTGGTGTTTGTTCCATTGAGCTCGATAATAGCTGCAGCATTACTGCGGAAAAGGATTTCGGTTCAATTGCTTTTGGATAAAGCTACTGTAAAAAACGCCGTACTGAAAGGAACCGTTTGTATTGTCAACAAAGGATTTCTGCCTGCAACGGTGTACGGCAGCTTTGATTATCTCAATATGCGCACGATGGAATTAAAACACAGCTTGATGACCATTCCCGTTCGTGGGCGTAAAAGTGATAGTGTGCCGGTAGAACTATGCTCTGCACATTGCGGAAAGCTAAAAGTCAGATTCAAAGACATCTATTTAGCAGATGCGTTCGGACTGACAATTTTTGCCCTGCCGGACACCGAAGAGGCTTCAGTGACCGTCTATCCGAATTGCTCAGCATTAGAGCTGTTCATTTCCGATGGCGGAATGTCGATGATGGACAGCAACCGCTATTCTATGCATAAGGCTGGAAATGATCCCGGTGAAACATTTGCTGTACGCGAGTATATACCCGGCGATATGGTTAGAAAAATCCATTGGAAGCTGTCCCAAAAGACAGACAAGCTGATGGTTCGGGAGTTTGGGCTGCCTGTAATAAATCAGATTCTTCTGCTTATGGAAACAGGAGCTATGGGGCAAGATGCTCAGAGTGTTGATGCCGTAACCGAAATGACAGTATCTTTGGGCGAAGCTCTTGTAAATGCAATGCAGAGCTACACTCTCGCGTGGAACAATCCTGAGACGGGCACACTCATTATGCGCAATATCGAAAATGAGAACGATTTTAATGACGCAGTTGATGAAATACTGGCGCTTAACGGCAATGCCGGCGGAACAACGGCAGCCGAGTGCTTCTCGCGTGAAATGAAGCACTGCTCTTATGCACACGCCCTTGTTGTGTCACCTGCGGCTCAGTCAATGATTCGTGAGCTGTACAGTGGTAACAGAGTAACGCAGTTTCTTCCGCAAAATATTGCGGAGGGTTTACAGCCGGACGGCACTTACATGGTGTCGTTTGATAATGAAAAACTGACTCGAATGTATCAAATTGAGGTTTAACTGTTATGCATAGCGCAAATACGAAAAAAGTGAATATTTTCGCAGCGCGCTTGCGTAGCTTAAACAAAAGCTACTGGATATCGTGGGTGATTCATCTTGTGTCCCTGCTGTTGACATTTGCGTGGTTCTGCAGTGCATTGGGCTTGATGCCCTATTTATATGCATCCCTGCCCGGAGCGGTAGCACTGCTGTTTCTACCTCTGTTTGAAGTTAAACGCAAGACATTTACTTCTACTGTCGGTGCTGTGACTGCGCTTGCGCTTGCCTTCGGCAATAGGACGATAACAGACGGAATAAAACTGATCGCAAACCGAGTTTTTTCAATAAGTGAAGCTGCACAGAACTACAGATATGACAGATTTGAGATAAATGTGACTGATGCCGAAAGCTCCGTTTACATACTGACAGCGCTGGCATTCATTTCACTTTTGCTGGCACTGATTTCAGTCCTGCTGATGAGAAAAAATGAAAAAATCATTCCCACGGCGGCTTTCTTTGCAATTGCGGTCTTTACTGCCTATTTCGGAGTTAGTACGGCATTTATCTGGATGGTATTGCCTGCGGCAGTATGGCTGATTTCAATCATCCCACATAATGCCGGAGCGAGGCGGTATATTACTGTAGTTATTGTGCTGACTCTTATTTTCTCAGTAAGCTCACAGCTCTTACCTAGTGAGTTCCAAGCTGTTTCTAAGTTTGATGAGTCAATTCGCGATAAAATAGCATTTCAGACTGTCCGTTATGAAAACTCCATCACCCCGGAGGTCTTTGATCCGCCTCCCGAAACTGAGCCCGAAGAAAAGAATGACACAAGGGACGACCATATTGCATATTCCATCCCCACTACAAAGATTGTTGGCATTGTTGCTGCCATCATATTAATTCTTCTTATACTTTTCATCCCTGCAATATTGATTGACAAGCTTCGGAAGCGTGCGGAGCTTGAGCGAGCAGGTATTGAAAGCGACAATTATGCCGTTTCGATATGCGCAATGTTCCTGTATGCCGTCAGATGGCTGAATTCCTACGGAATAAAACCGGATAATGTCAACTATGCTGACTGGATGCAGCAATTAAAGGAGTATATGTCCGAGGATTATCTGAACAGCTACGATGAAGCGGTGAGCATATGGTACGAAGCGGCATTCAGCAATCATGAAATGACAGCTCAGCAGAGGGAAACCGTGAGAGCCTTTTTGATAAAAACAGGTGATGAGATTTGGAAAAAGGCAACGCACAAACAGCGTCTGCTGATTAAATATCGCTACGGACTTATGATGGAGGAAAATCATTGAGACTGGTCAAAAAAACAATCTTTCTTGTTATGGCGGTACTTTGCATTATTTCGCTCACCGGCTGCAGACAACGCGTAATAATGAATGGCATAGCCGATAGAGTGATTACAGATGAAATTCCCGATGTCAGCGAAGCTCCTGATACGAGCGAGTCTCCGGATGAAAGCAAGCCGCCCGATGTAAGTGACACCGTAAGCATAGATAATCCGGGCAAAAACGAATCTCAGGACAATTCCAGCGGTGACGGTGAAAAATCCGGCGCACAGGGAGGTCCGGGCAAAAGCAACAGTCCTGACGAATCCGGCAAAACCAAAGGGATACCGGTAACTCTGGATGCTAACGGAGGCGAATGCTCAATTAAGACTATTGCTGTCACAAGCAGCGAGCCATACGGGGAGCTGCCTGCAGCAATTCGCAGCGGATATGCATTTGTCGGCTGGTATACGGCCAGAAGCGGCGGGATATGTATTACGGAAGAAACGATTGTAAGCAATCCCGAACCGCATACTCTGTATGCAATGTGGGTAACCAGATCAGAGCTGGCGGTCAATTTTGACGGCAACGGCGGACGCGTCAAATCAAAAGATGCATCACGGACAATTACCGCCGGTGACGAATACGGAGAGCTTCCCACCCCCTTGCGTGAGGGTTATGATTTTGAGGGCTGGTTTACTTCTGCATCAAACGGACGCAGAGTTTATTCAACAAGCGTTTTCCTTGAGACGCATGATCAGACGCTGTATGCCCACTGGCAATACAATCCCTACAAGTATTGGTCATTTGTTCTTTCAAACGATGTGCAGCAGATGTATTCCTGCCAATCAAAATCGGTTTATGTTGAGTTTGCAGACCACCAGACCAGGACGAGCTGTGCGCTGCTCGATGCAACTAATTCTTATAATATTGCTGTCAACCGCGGCGACAACACGACTGTGACCGATGAATGGGTTGAAGGTAAGAATCCGGATGTAATTGTGAAATTCGTAAGCAACATCAGTAATGCAAGCTCATATTACGGTGCTATGACCTCACGTTTTCCCGGCAGGCAGGTGCTTATTGTCCCGGAGAATGCAATTTATGGCTCGGATAACCAAAAACTGTTCTATACGCTTTCATTTGGGCAGCTGTTGTACAGCGATTGGTTTTCGAACTTCGATGCAGACACCGCAGCTTCCGAATTGGGCGTATCAAGCCGTATTTACGGATAAAATATTATCCCCCGGGGGAGCTTGTGAACATAAAATTATGCATTTATACTTGTGCTAGCATATTCTAAAGAACGAAAGTGAGGAACAAGTTTATGAAGAAAATACTCAGTTTTCTTCTCGTTGTAGCCATGATAACGGCACTTTTAGTACCGACAGCATTGGCTGACGAAAGCTATGACGGCAAGACCGTTATAGTATACTCCGGCAACCTTCGCGGCGATGTTGATGCATATGCAAAGCTCGCTGCGGCAAAGGCAGATTTTGCGTCAAAGGGTGCAACAGTCTACCTGGTCGATGCAGGCAACTACCTGCAGGGCACAACCTATGCAAACTCTGACAGAGGCGAAAGCATCTATAACCTGATGGACAAGGCAGGATACGATGTAGCAGCTATGGGTTCATATGAGTTTGCCTACGGCGATGCTACCACAGGCTTTATATATCACAGCAACTTCTTCAAGTACCACACCCAGGCTCAGCTTTACAAGGGTGCGGCAAGTGAGACTTACAAGCAGAACGGTGCAGGCACCGTTACTGCCACCCTCGGCGAAAAAGCTCCCGCAGAATTTGCGGTAATTTCCTCTAACCTGAGCGGTGAGGGAAGCTACTATGCATTTGATGCAAACAAGGTTCTCGGCAATGTCGGCTTTGTTGCACTTACAGATGAAAATACTGCAGATATGCTGCAGGACGGCTTCCTTGACGGATACGCCTTCGGTGAAGCCGAAGTTCCCGAGTGCGACATTCTTATCTGCCTCAGCAACAACGGTGAAACCGTTGACGGCGCGGATCTCACAATTTACGCACCCACTAACGGCGAGGCTGTCATGGGCGCATATGTAATCGACAATGCAACAAAAGCGGTTACCGAGGCTGCTCTTCCCGAGCTGTCCGATGCAGCTGTTGCTTCCGCAGTGGCAGAAGTAAAAGCAGCTGCCAAGACCGTTCTCGGCACAAGCGATGTAATGCTCAACGGTGCAGACCGCGATAACTGGTGCAAGGAAACCAACCTCGGTGACCTCACAGCAGACGCACTTCTCTGGTACGCAAACAACAAGTTTGAGGGCTTTGAGAAGGATGTTCCCGTAGTTGCAATTCAGAATGGAGGCAACTGCGATCAGTTCCTCTACACCGGTGATATCACAGAAACCGACCTTCTCCGTTCACTGCCCTTCTCCCCCATGGGCGTAGGTATTCTGTATGTGACCGGCGCACAGCTTCTCGAAACACTGGAAGCAGCTACCTCTCCCTCCGAAGCATACGGTGAGAACATCTGCCCGGGCTTTGCTCAGGTAGCCGGTCTGACCTACAATGTTGATGTCAGCAAGGAGTATGATGCAGGCGCAGCATACGGCAAGTTCTATGAGGCTGACTCCGTAAACCGCGTAACCATCACCTCCGTTAACGGTCAGGCATTTGATGAGAATGCAACCTATGCCGTTATTGCAGATAACTACCTGATGAACGGCAATGATACCTACTATGTATTCAAGGCTGCAAAGGCTGCTGAGGGTGCAAAGTACATCAACAACGGCAACGGTATTAAGACCCGCGACATCGTTGCAATGTACATAAAGGAAGCAATGAACGGCACTGTCGGTGAGGCATACGCCGCTCCGCAGGGCAGAATTACTACCCACAGCTACACTGCAGTCGTAATCGCACCCACCTGCACTGAAAAGGGCTACACCGAGTACACCTGCAACTGCGGTTGCGGAGACAGCTATAAGGACACTTACACCGACGCGCTCGGACACAATTACAAGGACGGTATCTGCGCTGTCTGCGGAGCAAAGGATGCAAATTATATTGCAACACCTACTCTTAAAATAACCACCTCTGCGGGCCATCCTAAGCTTTCGTGGAGTGCAGTTGACGGAGCAACGAAGTACTGGATTTACCGTTCAACTGACGGTGTAAACTTCAAGTACTACGATATGACCACCAAGACCAGCTACACTAACTCCAGCACCTCAGTAGGCACAACCTATTACTACAAGGTCAAGGCAGTTAAGGTTGCAGATAACACCAATGTTGCTTCGGATTTCAGTGTTGCCAAGAGTATCCTGTGCAAGCCCGCCGCACCAAGCATCAGCATTTACAAAGCAAGCGGCAAGCCCCAGCTCAAATGGAGCGCAGTTGACGGAGCAACGAAGTACTGGATTTACCGTTCAACTGACGGTGTAAACTTCAAGTACTACGATATGACCACCAAGACCAGCTACACTAAC
>JAZULF010000236.1:0-8763 GCA_045643645.1 Oscillospiraceae bacterium | reverse complement strand
ACAACGGGAACGCGAACGCAGGTGCAGCTGACCTTCAGCTCGGGCAGGTGCATAATGCGTCTGCCTTCGTTCTGCAGCTTCATCTCCTCGGAGGTGTAGCCTGCAAACTGCTCTCCGCCAATCTGGGGAATGACATTGTATGCAATCTGGTACTGGAATACCTTGGGCTCGTAGGACTCACCGTTTGCAAGTGCCTCGACCTCACCGAACAGCTCCTTGGGACCTGCGGCGCCTGCGCCGGAAACTGCCTGGTAAGAGGAAACGACCATGGACTCAATGGGGGAGATGCTGTTGAGTGCATTGATTGCGGTGCAGGAGATAACGGTGGTGCAGTTGGGGTTTGCGATAACGCCCTTGTGCTTCTTGACATCCTCGGGGTTGATTTCGGGAACTACGAGGGGAACATCGGGATTGAGGCGGAATGCGCTGGAGTTGTCGATGAACACTGCGCCCGATGCCTTGATATCCTCAACGAAGCGTTCTGCGATATCGTTCTCGGCAGCACCGAGGATAATATCAAGACCCTTGAAGTTCTCTGCGCAAGCCTCAACTACGGTGCAGTCGCCGATTTTCTTGCCTGCGGAGTTCTTGCTTGCGAGAAGTCTGAGCTCGTTTACGGGGAAGTTTCTCTCTGCGAGAATCTTCATCATTTCCTGACCGACGGCGCCGGTTGCACCGAGAATACCTATGTTGAACTTTTTCATAATTTTTACCTCACTTTACAAAGCTATCGTACAGAACGCGTACAGTTTTTTCGAAGTCTTCGTCGTTGACACCGACGATGATGTTGAGCTCCTCGGGACCCTGCGAAATCATACGGATATTGATTCCGTTTGCGCCGAGTGCCGCGAATATTCTGCCCGATGAGCCGGGCTTGAATGCCATCTTTCTGCCGACGGCTGCGATGACGGAGATGTTTTCCGTGATGTGAACATTGTCGGGTGCAAGCTCTTTCTGAATCTCGCCCACGATAGAGTAGATGCTGGATTTTACCTTGTCGGCTGCGACAACGAGCGAAACGCTGTCGATGCCCGAGGGGGTGTATTCAACGCACACGCCGTGCTTTTCGAATATCTCGAGAATCCTGCGCAGGGAGCCTACCTCGGAGGACATACCCGTCTTGGAAACATTGACGATGGAGAAGTTTCTTCTGCCTGCGATGCCGGTTATGAAGCGCTCATCGCGAAGCTCATCGTCGAAGCTCGCCATAATGAGTGTGCCGGGGTGGTCGGGGCAGTTGGTGTTGCGGATGTTGAGGGGAATGTTCTTATCTCTTACGGGGAACACAGCGCCCTCGTGCAGCACCTGCGCGCCGAGATAGCTCAGCTCACGAAGCTCATTATATGTTATGCGCTCGATGGTGTCGGGATTATCAACAATTCTCGGGTCAGCCATAAGAATGCCCGAAACATCTGTCCAGTTTTCGTAAACATCGGCGCCGAGTGCCGCAGCACACAGTGCGCCCGTTACATCGCTGCCGCCGCGGCTTAGCACCTTGATGCTGCCGTCGGGCATTGTGCCGTAGAAGCCGGGTACAACAACTTTTCTGCCGTCGGCAAGACGCTCGAAGTTTTCGTAGGATTCCGCGGTGTTGATGCTGCCGTCAAAGTTGAAGCGCAGCCAAAGCTCTGCGTCGAGGAAATCGTAGCCGAGGAAGTCAGCCATGAGCTTTGCGGAGAAATATTCGCCGCGGGAAACGAGCTTGTCCTTGCTGATGCCCTCCTCAATCTCCTCGCGGAGTGCTTTAAGCTCGCTTTCGATATCGATGCTGAGCTTCAGCTCCGCGCATATATCGCGGTAGCGGCCTGCAATCATATCGAAAACGGGGTCGCAGTTGACGCCGTACTTTTTGTGTGCGTGGCAGAGATACAGAAGGTCGGTCAGCTTGTTGTCACCCGAAAAGCGCTTGCCTGCCGCGGAAACAACGATGACTCTTCTTGCGGGGTCTGCCTCGATTATACCTTTAACTTTTCTGAACTGTCCGGCGTCTGCCATTGACGAGCCGCCGAATTTTGCTACCTTTAACATATCAGATTACGCCTGCGAAGAAGAGTGCAGGGTCTGCCTCCTTTGCTTTTGCCGCCCATGCGTGCATCTCGACAACGGATACGGGCTTTGTTACGATGCCGTCGCAGCACTTTTCGGCCTCAACGGAGCTAAGCCACTCGTCGCTGCCTGCGAAGCGTACATAGTATGCGTGCTTCTCAGCGGAGTTGTCGGGCTTGACGGGCTCCATAACATCGGTGTAGAAGTTCTTTACGCCTGCCATAATGTCGAGGCAGTCGGCAACTGCGTTGTAAGCGGTGGGGTATCTGCCTGCGCCCTGACCGTAGAAGCTCTCCTTGCCGGTAAGCTCGGTGTCAAAGGAGATGACATTGCGGTTTGTGGAAACTGCAGCCTCAAGCTCGCCGCACTTTACGAAGGTAGGCTCAACATAAACTGCGGGCTTGCCGTCGTTGAGCTTGCCGAATGCGAGCATCTTGCAGATTCTGCCCATCTTGACTGCTGCTGCAATGTCGCAGGCGAGGATGCTGCGGATACCGAATACGGGAACCTCTTCCTCAAGCAGGCATGCGCCGAAGGCAACATTTGCGGTGATGATGCACTTGCGCTGAATATCAAGACCGTCGATGTCTGCGGAGGGGTCAGCCTCGGCATAGCCGAGCTTCTGTGCAACTGCGAGCACCTCGGCAAAATCGCTGCCCTCGGTGTGCATTGCGTCAAGAATAAAGTTTGTAGTGCCGTTCATAATGCCGCTGAAGCTCTTGACCTTGTCAAGACGCATAACGCGCTCAAGGTTGTACAGCCAGGGGATACCGCCGCCGACAGCGGGAGTGCAGCGGAAGGCAACGCCGTTTGCCTTTGCAAGCTCAACCAGCTCGCAGTAGTGGTGTGCAACAAGGTGCTTGTTTGCGGTAACCACATTCTTGCCCGCCTTCATTGCAGCGGAAACATATTCGAATGCGGGGCTTAATCCGCCCATAACCTCGACAACGGTGTCGACCTCTTTATCATTTATAATAGTATCAATATCGAATACTGCGCGCTCACCGAGCTCCGCAATCTGTCTGCGCACGAGCACATACTTGAGGTCAATGTCGCTTCTTTTGTCGCAGATTTCGAGAACGCCGCCGCCGACAACGCCGCAGCCTAACAATGCAATTTTCATATTAATACCGCCTTTTTGTTTTGTCTTTTTCATACGCACAATTGTTTTTGTGATGCAAACAATATAACACGAAGGAATAGGCAATGCAAGTGTTTTGAGCGAATTTACTATAGAAAAGTAATGAAAAACGCCGAAAGTCTTTGTGCAAAAAGACGAAGCGCGAAAAACTGATGAATTATTTGATGCACGGAGCGCAGAAAATGCATCAAGATATAGTCGGAAATTGCGAAATTTGCGCAATATCTTGCAGAATATGGAGAAAAACGCCGTAAAAGCTGCAAGAGCGCGGTAGTTTGCGAAATTTTTTGCATAATTCGATTTTTGAAATTTCATTTTTGGGCTTGAAGTTATGCGAAATTCGGTGTATAATGCACGCGTAGTGAATTTTTTGATATGACATTATTCAAAATGAATATTGCAAAACAGGAGGAAAAATTAATGAAAAAGATTATCGCAATGCTCCTCGCAGTTATGATGGTCTTCGCACTGTGCGCCTGCGGCGGCGGTGAGAGCCTCACCTTCGTAACCGGCGGCGAAGCAGGTACTTACTACGCATTCGGTACCGTTCTTGCACAGCAGACCTGTGACGAGACCGACACCACCGTTACCGCAGTTGTCGGCAACGGCTCCAAGGCAAATGTAGAAGATGTTGACTCCGGCGCAGCACAGCTCGGCTTCTGCCAGTCCGATGTTATGAGCTATGCTTACGAAGGCTCCAACCTCTTCGAGGAAACCGGCGCAATCAAGAGCTTCTCTGTTGTCGGCGCTCTGTACATGGAGCAGGTTCAGATTGTTACCATGAACCCCGAAATCAAGACCGTTGCTGACCTCAAGGGCAAGTCCGTTTCCATCGGCGCACGCGGCTCAGGCGTTAACTTCAACGCATTCGACGCACTCGCAGCATACGACCTCACCGTTGACGACATCAAGGCAGAGTACCTTGACTTCGCTGACTCCGCTGACTCCCTGAAGGACGGCAAGATTGACGCAGCCTTCATCGTATCCGGCGCACCCACCACCGCAATCACCGACCTGTCCGTCGGCGGCCAGGTTTACCTCGTCGGCTTCGACGCAGAGCATGTTGCAAAGCTCATCGAGATGTGCCCCTACTACAAGGAAAACATCATCGCTAAGGATGTATACGGCACTCCCGAGGATGTAACCACCGTTGCAGTTGCAGCAGTTGTTCTCGCAAACAACGATGTTTCCGAAGATGCAGTCTACAACTTCCTGACCGCAACCTTCAATGACCTTGCAGACCTCACCAACGCACACGCAAAGGGCGCAGAGCTCAGCCTCGAGTTTGCATCCTCCATCACCAATGTTCCTTACCATCCCGGCGCAGTTAAGTTCTTCGCTGAGAACGGCATTGATGTAGCATAATTGCAGTCTGCAAACTAAACACGATTTTTACATACTACGGTACCCGTCTGGGTACCGTAGTTTGTGCCCTATTTAGAAAGCGTTGTTTTTTAGTTGAGGAACTGTTATAATACGGCTCCTGAGCTAAAAAACAAGTCAAATACCCAAAGAAAGGTTGTGTCCACATGGACCTCGAAAATAAAAACATCGAGCCTCAGGTCAGCGCTTTCGAAACCGTAAGCGAGGACGAGGTCAACGAGGTAATGAAGAAGTACGATAAGGAGTCGAACACCCGTATATGGGTCGGCACTCCCAAGAAAATCGTGCAGGCGGTTATGGCGCTTTTCTCGCTGTACTGCATCTACTCAACCCTGTTTTCCACCGCAGCACTCGAGCAGCGTCTTACCGCATTCCTCGGCTGCGTAATCATCATGGGTTATCTTTATTACCCTGCAAGCAAGAAGAACAACAAGCCCAATCATCTGCCCTGGTATGACATTCTCATCATGGCAGCAGGCGCTGCATGCTTCTTCTATTACTGCTTTGCGTTCAAGGGTCTTGTCGATGTGCTGTCCAGCGCATCCAAGATGACTCCCATGTTCTGCGCAATCGGTATTGTCGGCATCTTAGTGCTTGCCGAGCTGTGCCGCCGCTGTGTCGGCGTTCCCATTCTCTGCGTTGTCGGCGCCCTGCTTATCTACACCTTCGGCATTGCACATCTGCCCCTCAAGCGCGCAATCTACACCCTGTTCTACACCACGGGCGGTGTAATCGGCACCCCCATCAATGTCTGCGCAAAGTTCATCGTCGTGTTCATCGTGTTCGGCGCATTCCTTGAAAGAACGGGCATCTCAAAGTTCTTCATCGACTTTGCAAACAAGATTGCAGGCGCATCCTCGGGCGGCCCCGCAAAGGTCGCGGTTATCTCCTCTGCACTGTGCGGCATGGTTTCCGGCTCCTCCGTCGGCAACACCGTTACCACGGGCTCTGTCACCATTCCCATGATGAAAAAGACCGGCTACAAGCCCGAGTTTGCAGGCGCAGTTGAGGCAGCAGCCTCCACGGGCGGACAGATAATGCCCCCCATCATGGGCGCTGCGGCATTCCTCATGGCCGAGTACATGGGTCTGCCCTATGCTCAGGTCGCACTCAAGGCAATCCTTCCCGCATGTCTGTACTTTGCAGGCATCTTCATCGCAGTTCACCTCGAGGCAAAGAAGCTCGGACTCAAGGGCATCAGCCGCAAGGATATGGTACCCGGCAAGGAGCTTGCAAAGAAGAGCTACCTGCTGCTGCCCATCATTCTGCTTGTTTACCTCGTTTCCGTAAACGCATGCACCATGCAGAGAGCGGCAACCTACTCCATCCTCGCAAGCATCGTCGTAGGTGTTATCAATAAGGACAGCCGCATCACTCCTGCCCGCGTATTCGAGGCACTCGAAGCAGGCGGCAGAGGCACAATCACCGTTGCCGTTGCCTGCGCAATGGCAGGCATCATCGCAGGCTGCATCACCGCAACCGGTCTTGCATCAAAGCTCATCAGCTCCATCGTCGCTCTGTCGGGCAACACCCTCATCATCGGTCTGTTCCTGACCATGCTGTGCTGCATCATTCTCGGCATGGGCGTTCCCACCACCGCAAACTACTGCATCATGGCGGCAACCTGCGCACCCATCCTCATCAAGCTGGGCATCCCCGCAGTTGCAGCTCACTTCTTCGTATTCTACTTCGGCATCGTTGCCGATATCACACCTCCCGTTGCACTTGCAGCCTACGCAGGCTCGGCAATCGCAAAGTCCAACCCCATGAAGACGGGCATCAATGCAACCAAGCTCGCAATCGCGGCATTCATCGTGCCCTATGTCTTTGCATACAGCCCCGCACTGCTGTTTGACAGCATCAGCGGCGTATTTGAGGTTGTGCAGATTTGCGTAACCGCACTGCTCGGCATCTTCGGTGTTGCCTCCTGCCTGAACGGTTATCTGTTCAAGAAGATAAACGCCGTGTTCCGCATCGCACTGCTTGCAGGCGGTCTGACTCTGATTATTCCCGGCACCGCAACCGACCTCATCGGTCTTGCGCTCGTCGGCGGCGTATTCGTAATTCAGTACCTGTCCGCAAAAAGCGCAGCCCGCGCAGCAGCATAAGAAAAAAGAACAAGACCTCTGAACGAAAGTTCAGAGGTCTTTTTTGTCGTTTTATCCCACTACATCGAAGCCCTGATTTTCAACAGCTTCCTTTAGTGCTGCGATATTCAGTGCCTCGCCCGTGATGATTGCGGTGCCGTTTTCGTGGCTGACGGCTGCCTCGTTAACCCCGGGCAGCGCCTCGAGTGCGTTTTTAACTCTGCCTGAGCAGTGACCGCACATCATACCGTCAATTTTAAGTGTTATCTCCATTGCCTTCTCCTTTGATGATTACTCTTTCGCCGTGTATCTCAAGTCTGTTCTGACAGAACAGTATTATTGCCTTCGGAAGCAGCTTCCATTCAGCCTCCTCGATAATGCGCTGCCTGAGTGATTCAAGCGTGTCATCGGGGTGGATGTCGATTGCCTGCTGAGCGATGATGGGACCTATGTTGCCGTCAATATCGGCAAAGAATGCGGTTGCGCCCGTGACCTTGCAGCCGCGCTCGAGCGCCGCGCGGACGGGACTGTCATCGCAGTTTACAAAGGCGGGGATAAGCGCGGGATAAACGCCGATAATGCGCTTGCGGAACTGTGTGGAAATTACGCCGAGCGGCATATTGTAGCCTGCGAGAATGACAAGGTCGATGTCCATATCGCGCAGCTTGTTTGAAATTGCCATGCTGTAGCTGAGTCTTGTGGGGAAGTTCTCGGGCTCAACCACGATTGCCTCAACATTTGCGTTTGAGGCGCGGCGCAGGGTGTAGGCGTTTGCTTCGGTGCAGAGTACCGCAACGAGCTCAAAATCGGGGATTTCGCCGAAGTACATCGAGTCGAGCACCGACTGAAAAAGCGTACCGTTGCCTGAAACCAGAATAGCAGCTCTAACCATCGTTTGATATCCTTTCCGCATTTATATATCCTGCCGCAACGCGCAGATTTGCGCCCTCGGCGGCTTTTATTTTTTCCATCTTCAGCTTGCGCACTTCGGCACAATCTGCCTCGAGCTCGCGGCGCATACAAGCGGTGAGCGCATCGGCGGTAAGCGCGCTCAGCTCAATGCAGCTTCCGCAGTTTGTGTATTCCATAAAGCCCGACACCTTGGGGTCGTAGCTTATGCCGACTGTGCTTACGCCGACGCTTGCGGCAAACAAAATTGCGTGCAGGCGCATAGATACAACAAGGCGCATTTTCTTCATCACGCCTATTGCAAGCTCGGCATCGGTAATAGCGGGCAGTATCGCATACGGCACGCCTGCCGCGTTTGCAACCTTCTCTGCAAGCGCCGTGTCAAGAGCGGGATTCAAGGTCATAAAAACGGGAGTTAAGTGAAGCTCCTTGAACGCAAAGCTGACGGCAGCACTCAGCGCCCCGATATCCCCGGGCATAAGCTGCCACGGTCTTAGCGCAAAGCATATTTTTTCGTCGGGGGTAATGCCGTTATCCGAAAGGAAGCGGTCAACTTCGTCATCATCGCAGCCGCAAAGCGACAAAACGGGGTCAGCGGCAAGCGTGATTTCGGGTTTCGTAACGCCTATTTCGGCAAGCAGCCTTGCGCTTTTTTCATCGCGCAGGGTGATTGCGTCAACGCAGGCATTCAGTACCTTTGCCGTCTGTTTTCTGTCGGTTGAATGGCTTAAGGGACCTATGCCGCAGCCGTACATCATAACCTTGCAGCCGTGCTTTTTCGCAAGGCGCAGAGCGCCGAGGTAATAGTAAAGACTTCTGCGGCTTGTGACATTCTGAATAAGGCTTCCGCCGCCGCAGATGAACATATCCGCGCCCTTCAGCGCGCGTCCGATTGCGGCAAAATCAAAGGTATGCACGGCGCTGACCTTGTGCGCGAGTGCGGTTTCCTCGGGCTTTCGCGTGATAACGCAGATGTCCAGATTATCATTTGTGCTTCTAAGCTGCGCAATGATTACCCTCAGCAAAGCTTCATCGCCGAGGTTGTCCGCGCCGTACGCTCCGCAGATGACAATACTGCGGCAAGGGGTATTCGATTTTCGCTTACTTGTGTTCAATCTTGCGCAGCCCCTTGAAAATAATATCAATGTAATATAATATATCATTATACATTTACAAATACCTGAGGTCAAGGTAATT
>JAZULF010000235.1:0-2349 GCA_045643645.1 Oscillospiraceae bacterium | reverse complement strand
TATTCAAAATGAGTCAGCCGACAGAGTATGCGCGGCAGTGCTCGGCTTTATGCGCGCAAACAGCATCGCCGCATACGATGAGAAAACGCGCAAGGGCGCGGTGCGCCATGTTTATGTGCGCTGCGCGGTGAATACCGCAGACTGCGTTGCAACCATTGTTTCGGCAAAAGGCTTCGGCGATAAAACCGAGGCGCTGGTCGAGCATCTTAAAAGCACTTGCCCCGGGCTTACGGGCATAGTGTTGAATATAAATAAAACCGCAGGCAATACCGTGCTTGCGGGAGCTTTCCACACTCTGTGGGGCAGAGATACCATACGCGATACCCTCGGCGGAATTGAGTACGAGATTTCACCGCAGGCGTTTTATCAGATTAATCCTCCGCAGGCGGAAAAGCTGTATAACAAGGCGGTTGAATATGCAGATTGCTCCGACGGCGGCACGGTGCTCGATATGTACTGCGGCGCAGGCACGATAAGTCTGTTCCTCGCAGGACACGCGCACCGCGTAATAGGTGCGGAGATTATCCCCGAGGCAATTGAAAATGCAAAGAAAAATGCCGCTCGCAACGGCATTGAAAATGCGGAGTTTATCTGCGCCGATGCGTCAAAGGCGGCTGAAATGTTCCTCGAAAGCGGTGTTCGCCCCGAGGCAGTTGTTGTCGACCCTCCGCGCAAGGGTATGGACGAGGACGCAATACGCGCACTGTGCGGAATGAATCCCGAGCGCGTTGTGTATGTTTCCTGCAATCCCTCAACGCTTGCGCGCGATATCTGCGTGTTCAACGACTGCGGCTACGAGCTCAAAAAAGCAACCGCCCTCGATATGTTCCCGCGAACAAGCCATGTGGAAGCGGTAGTGCTGATGTCAAAAAGAGATTAGTACTATATTTAGAATCACGGAAGGAAAAATACTATGAGTTTGTTTTCATCTCTGTTCAAAAAGAACAATAACACAAATCAAAATGAATCCTCTCCCGAAGAAAAAACTACTCCTATTACCATGAGCCCCAAATTACATTTACGCGGAACACCAGATGCCAATGGTTTATATCCTTCAGAATTGGTCATGCTTGCCGTCGCAGGAAAATACCGAACGACTGAAACAAATTTCCCTAGCTATCTTACAACCAGTTATGAAATTGCTAATCCGCCCAAAATGCTTATGCATCTCCAAACGAGGGGATATCTCGATGTTGGAAGTGCAAAAGATTCTTTGGATTATTTCAAATTGCCCGAGCTCAAAGAAATCGCCTCTCTTTTGGGTATTACTCCCAAAGGCAAGAAAGCAGACATTATTTCTGCTATTTCACAAACCGACGAGGCAGCACTTTCTCAGTATGTAAAAGAGCGCAAGTGGAAGCTGACAGATGCTGGTGAAAGTGCATTGAGAGCTAATCCATATATCGAATATTTTTTAGCCGCTCATCCTTACAACACCACATCAGTTGGTGTTGATATTTGGACAATAAATGAGGAATATGTAAAAAATCCAACCCGCCCATTCAGGGATTTGATTTATAGGCAACTCAACGAGCAGATGAATAAGGCTTTCATTGCGTTCCAGAAGGCTCCTACTTCGGGTAGTTCAAACACATATCAGTATTGCGAATGTTATCGTATCATGGGTCTATTTGTCGAGGAAGAAGGAAAATCCTTTGCTAATGCTTCCGACTTGTATTTCCAGTACATTTTCAAGCGAATCAACATTCACGCTGGTTTGCAGTTGCTTGTGCGTTGCAAGCTTTTTAAGAATGACAAAAAATCTCAGGACGAACTTGTTGACCAATACTACGACGAAATCCAGTTATACCCTTTACATAAAACAGAGCTTCTGCGCCTAATTGATGAACTCAATATAGAAGGTGATGCTGTCAGAGAGGCCCTTATCGCATCCTTTAAGCGGACAAATGATACTGGAATCATGAACGAAAGCGAAGCTGCTGATTTTGTTATTTTTGAGCTCAACGGAGAAGGCGGTCGGTCAAGAGATTTGGCCGAAAAGCTGGCAAAGAAAGCTATCAAAAATATGCAGTAAAATGTGAATAATAATATTGGAAGTTTAGCAGATTTGTTCCCTCATACCGCGGGGGTAGATTTGTTCCTCTGTACGATGGACATTCACGGCATCGTCTCGTCCTATGTGGAGACGGTAGTGCTGATGTCTAGGAAAGAGAAATAAGTAGCTAAAAGTAGAGTGTTTACGGACTATTTGAGATTAGGCAAGTATTATGATTAAAGCATTAAACAGAGAAGAATTAGTTCAGGCGCTGCCTCTTGTATGGGATGTGTTCTGCGAATATGAGGCGGTCAATTATCCCGAAGAAAGCAAGCAGGCATTTTGGGATGCAA
>JAZULF010000234.1:0-4015 GCA_045643645.1 Oscillospiraceae bacterium | reverse complement strand
ATTAAGGAGCTGTTTAACATTGGCTGAAATTAAAGACATACCCGTATTTCTGTTCACGGGATTTCTCGAAAGCGGAAAGACGAAGTTCATACAGGAAACCCTTGAGGACAAGCGCTTCAACAGCGGCGAGCGCACCCTGCTCATCGTCTGCGAGGAGGGCGAGGAGGAGTACGAGCCCGACCAGTTTGCAGCACACAATGTGTTCATTCAGGTTGTCGAGGACATCAAGGACCTAAACCGTGCAAACCTGCGCAAGTGGCTTGCGGATAACGACTGCGAGCGCGTTGTCATCGAGTACAACGGTATGTGGCTGCTCGACGAGCTTTACAATGCCCTGCCCGAGCTTTGGATGGTATATCAGGAGTTCTGCTTTGCAGACGCACGCACCTTCGAAAGCTACAACGCAAATATGCGCAACCTCGTTTATGACAAGCTCAAGAGCGCGGAGCTGGTTGTTTTCAACCGCTACAACGACAGCATCGACCAGATGACTCTGCACAAGCTCGTGCGCGGCGCATCCCGCCGCAGCGACATCGCATACGAGTACGAGGACGGCACCGTCCGCTATGACGAGATTGAGGACCCCCTGCCGTTTGACATCAACGCACCCGTAATCGAAATCGGTGACGATGACTACGCAATATGGTACCGCGATATGTCCGAGGAGCCGCAGAAGTATGAGGACAAGGTAGTCCGCTTCAAGTGCCGCTACTTAAAGCGCAAGAAGCTGCCGCCCTACAGCTTCATTGTCGGCAGACATGTCATGACCTGCTGCGCTGACGATATTCAGTTTGCGGGACTCATCTGCAAGTGGGAGGAGTCAGACAATATAGTCGGTGACTCGTGGCACATCCTCACCGCGCGCATCAACCACAAGTTCAGCCGCGCCTACGGCAAAAAAGGTCCCGTGCTGACCTTCATCTCGCACGAGGACTGCGAGGTTCCCGAAAACCCCGTTGCGAGCTTCTGAATATAAAAAAACAAACCCCCGATGCAATTTCCATCGGGGGTTTTTATTATGCTTTACTTGAATTCTACGCAGGCATCTGCGAATTCGGGATAGTAGAAATCGGAACGGGTGCTGGTGTTGAACGGTGCGTAGTCGAGCTTCTTGTCGGTGATTCCGAGAATGACCTCAGGCTTTACCCAGGGCTTGTTCTGAATCTTGCTGGACTCCTCGTGAGTGAGGTAGCCCTTGTAAACGGTAAGACCTCTGCGCAGGAAGCCGTCTCTTGCGCATGCGCCTGCAACGCCGTTCTTCATAATGTTTCTGAAGTGGGGAAGGACAGATGCTGCGTATGCAACGGAGGTGGAGCCTGCGATTGCGCCGGGGATATTGCCGACACAGTAGTGGACAACGCCCTCTTCGATGTAGATGGGGTCTGCGTGGGTGGTTTCGTGGAAGGTCTCGATTACGCCGTAGTCGTTGGAGATATCGACAATGACGGAGCCCTTGTGCATTGATGCTACCATCTTGCGGTCTATGAGATACTCGGTTGCATCCTTCGGCCAGCGAACGCAGTTGACAACCATATCAACCTCGGGCAGAAGCTTCTTGATATTGAACTTGTTGGAAACGAAGGTGTTGACCTCGCCGTGATACAGCTCGTTGATTTCGCGCAGGCTGCCGATGCTTCTTGCGCCGACGCTTACCCATGCGCCCATCTGCTTGAGGGTATCGATTGCTGCCTTGCCGACAGTGCCGCAGCCGAGGACCATTGCCTTGACATTGGGTGCTGCGCCCAGACCGGAAACGATCTTGCCGCAGCCGCCATTAAAGCTCATCATTGAGTACAGGCCCATAAACACGCCTGCCTTGCCTGCAGCTTCGCAGTTGGGTGAGCCGTAGCGGTGGGTATCCTCAGCGGTGAAGGCGATGACCTTCTTTGCCAAAAGTGCCTCAAGCTCCTGGGGATGAGCAGCGGGGTGGATGCAGGTATAGATAATCTGTCCCTCGCGGAGCAGGTCATATTCGCTGGGCTCAATCTCCTTGACCTTTGCTACAAAGTCGCAGGTGGCGTAAATCTCTTCCTTGGTTTCAAGGATGGTTGCGCCTGCTGCTGCGTATTCCGCATCCTCAAAGCCTGCACGCAGACCTGCGTCGTGCTGAACGAAGACCTCGTTGCCGTCGTCAACAAGAGTGCTGACCTCGCAGGGAGTGGCAATTACGCGGTATTCGCCGTTTTTTATATCTTTAAGTACACCGAATTTCATTTCTTTTCTCCTGTTCGAAAATGTTGTAATTTCACAATCAGTGTCAGCACGGGCAGAAACGATACCCGTACATTTATAGGATTTTAACATCTTTATAATTTTTAGTCAATCATTGCAACGGGCAAATACTGCCGTTTTCCGACGCATATTCCGAATAATATTTGTTGAAAAACATCAAACAATGTGTTTTAATGTAATTGCAAAGGAAAATATTAGCAAGGAGACAATAATATGTTCTGTTCCAACTGTTCCAAGGAAATCCCCGACGGCTCTCAGTTCTGCCCCGAGTGCGGCGCAGTTCAGACAGCAGCAGGCGAGCCTGCACCCAAGGCAGCAACCCGCAAGGAGTTTTTTGACTCCGTATGTCCCCAGAAAATCCGCAAGGAAATCAAGTCCGCGGCAATCGTTCTGTACATCTGCGCAGCAGCAACCGCAGTTGTCCAGATTCTCGGCGGAATGTTCCCCATTGACGGCATCATCATCGCAGCTCTCGGCGTCTGGATTCACACCAAGAAGAGTCTTGCAGGCGCAATCATCGCAGTTGTTTACGCAGTTCTGTCCTGCGCCATCACCTTCATCGACACCGGCTCCTTCGGCGGCTGGCTTATCCTTGTAGGCGCAATCATCGCACTCGTCTACATCATCAAGGGCAACAAGCTCTGGAAGGAATACAAGGCAAACAACGGCATCGAGTAATTCAAAACAGCAAAAAGCAGCTTCTCCGATGAGAAGCTGCTTTTTATTTTTTAATATACTATGAATTTCTTAAAATTTTTGCAATATCCCCGTTTCTTTGCCGTCTTTTATGGTTGAGCGCGGTTTACATATTACCCGAAAATCCGCGTTTTACCCCCAAAAGTCAAATGGAGTGTGAAAATGATAAAATCGCAGACAACCCGTACTCTCAGGCTTCTCAGCGTGCTGCTTGCGGCAATTATCCTGCTGTGTGCTGCCCTGACACCTAAGGTCAACGCGGCTTCAACTGCCTCATATTATGAAAATGCCGTACTGTTCTGGACAAATGTTGAGCGTTCAAGACACGGTCTGAGCGCGCTGAAGACCACAAGCAAGCTCGTTGATGCCGCAGGCAACCGTTCAAGCGAGCTTGTCCGCAGCTTCAGCCACACAAGACCCAACGGAAGCTCATGGAAAACCGCGCTGAGCGCACAGAACATCAACTACGGCTCGGCTGCCGAGAACATTGCCTCGGGCTACTCCACCCCCTGCGCAGTAGTCAAGGGCTGGATGGACTCCGACGGACACCGCAGCAATATGCTCAGCAGCAAGTACACCCATATGGCCGCAGGCCGTACCCAGTCCAACTCGGGCAAAAATTACTGGTGCCAGCTTTTCACGGGCGGCACAGGCTACTCCGATTCAAGAAGCTATTACAGCGTTGCACCCACGGGTGTGACTGTTGATAAGACAAGCCTCCGCCTCTCCGCAGGCAGCAGCACCACTCTCACGGGCACACCCTCTCCCGTTTACGCAACGAGCGAGGTTACCTGCACAAGCTCAAACAGCAAGGTTGTCAAGGTTACGGGCGTTGAGGTAAATGAGTTTACCGTCAAGGCCGTTGCAAACGGCACCGCAACCTTAACCGTTAAATGCGGCTCGTACAGCAAAACAGTAAGCGTTACAGTCGGAACGGGTTCGTCCTCGTCCTCGTCTTACTCGACCTCTTCCTCTTCTTCGTCGGGCAAGACCTCGTCCGTAAATCCCACAATTCCGGACATCGTGATTGACATTCCCTCCTTCGACTATCTTTACAAGGTCTTCGGCAAGGGTTAATGCCGATATA
>JAZULF010000233.1:0-2350 GCA_045643645.1 Oscillospiraceae bacterium | reverse complement strand
CCCTGCTCTCTGTGCGCATCGACAATATCCGTCACGCTTATGCCGCGGTAGTACAGATTGCCGGGCACGGGCACTCTCGTGCCGTCTTCTATAAGATAGCCCTGAACGCTGCCGATATTCGTAACGCCGATGAGAACACCTGTGCCGTCGCTGTTTCGCAGACCGCGGTGAACATCGTAATTATTGTAATAATCACGGCTTATCGTGTACTCGTCCTTTATATTCGAGCAGAAGCCGGAAATATAGCCATTAAGTATATCAAGTTGCTTTTCCAATTCGGACACCTCCCGAGATAGTTCGTGCTACGCGAAAGATTATACTTCTCGCAAGGACATTTTGCAAGTCCAAATTTAATTTCGTGTAAAATTCCTTGTTTTTCTCTATGCTCCCCTGCATTTTTTGCAATTTTTCATAAACAAATTTGCAAAATCGCTTGATGTGGTGCCTTGCTTGTGCTATACTCATCACATGTTTTTCAATCACGGAGGATTTTTTATGATTAAGCTTCACGACACGGGCTGTTTCTGGGTAAACGGCGCACCCTGCGCAGCGGCTGAGGGACTCAACGCGGCAGAGGGCAGGAAAAAAACAATGGCGGCCTCCGTTCTGACCGCGCACAACAAATCGAATTCCGCAGATAAGCTGCAGATTAAGTTTGACAGCCTTATCTCTCACGATATTACATATGTAGGCATCATTCAGACCGCGAAGGCATCGGGCCTCGAGCGCTTCCCCGTCCCCTATGTTCTTACCAACTGCCACAACAGTCTTTGCGCAGTAGGCGGCACAATCAACGAGGATGACCATATGTTCGGTCTTTCCGCCGCAAAGAAGTACGGCGGCATTTATGTCCCCGCAAACCAGGCCGTCATTCATCAGTACGCACGCGAGATGATGGCAGGCTGCGGCAAGATGATTTTAGGCTCCGACAGCCACACCCGCTACGGTGCGCTCGGCACTATGGGCATCGGTGAGGGCGGTCCCGAGCTTGTAAAGCAGCTTCTGGAGCGCAGCTATGATATCGCAGCACCCGAGGTTGTGCTTGTATATCTCACGGGCACACCCATGCGCGGTGTCGGTCCCCACGATGTTGCAATCGCGCTGTGCGGCGCAACCTACAAAAACGGCTTTGTCAAGAACAAGGTGCTGGAGTTTGCAGGTCCCGGTGTCAGGAATCTGCCCATGGACTTCCGTATCGGCATCGATGTCATGACCACCGAAACAGCATGCTTAAGCTCAATCTGGGTTACCGACGAAAAGGTTGAGGAATACCTCGTCAAGCACGGCAGAGGCTGCGAATACAAGGCAATGGCACCCGCCGAGGGCGCTTACTACGATTCAATGATTGAAATTGACCTCGGCAGCATCGTGCCTATGGCGGCACTGCCCTTCCATCCCTCCGAGGCATACACCATCGCAGAGCTCAACGCAAACGCAGGCGACATTCTGCGCGAGGTTGAAAAGCGCGCTGAAAAGCAGTTCGGCAAGGACATTAACTTTAATCTCACCAACAAAATCAAAAACGGCAGGCTTATGCTCGACCAGGGCATCATCGCAGGCTGCGCAGGCGGTATGTTTGACAACATCGCCGAAGCTGCTGCAATTCTCGACGGCTACGATGTAGGCTGCGGCGGCTTCTCGATGAGCGTTTATCCGCCCAGCATTCCCGTCAATCTCGAGCTTATCAAGAGCGGCGTTCAGCAGAAGCTGCTCGAAAGCGGCGCACTGTTCAAGCCCTGCTTCTGCGGTCCGTGCTTCGGTGCAGGCGATGTTCCCGCATGCGGCGCACTTTCCGCCCGTCACACCACACGCAACTTCCCCAACCGCGAGGGCTCAAAGCCTGCGGAGGGTCAGCTTTCCTCCGTCATGCTGATGGACGCACGCTCCATCGCGGCAACCGCGAGAAACCACGGCGCACTTACCGCGGCAACCGATATTGACTACACCGCACCCGAATGCCGCGGCGACAGCTTTGACGGCAGCGTTTATTCCAAGCGCGTGTACTTCGGCTTCGGCAATGCCGAGCCCGAGACCGCTTTGCAGCTTGGTCCGAATATCACCGAGTGGCCCGCAATTCCCTCGCTCGGCGACAATCTTCTGATGCGTCTTGACGCGGTTATTCACGACCCCGTTACCACAACCGACGAGCTTATCCCCTCGGGCGATGCCTCGTCCTACCGCTCCAATCCTCTGAAGCTTGCAGGCTTTGCTCTTTCAAGAAGAGAGCCTGAATATGTCTCACGCACTGCCGTTACAAGAGCGCTCACCTCTGACGGCGTAAAGGACATTCTCGCAAAGCTCGGCGCTGAGAATGATGATGTGCAGATTGGCTCCGTTATCTTCGCCAACA
>JAZULF010000232.1:0-2037 GCA_045643645.1 Oscillospiraceae bacterium | reverse complement strand
AGCAGACGGGCTGGAGCAAGAATCTCAGTTGGCTTTTAGCCTCCGCACCCTGCCTAATTCTCGCGCTGTTCGGACTTTCAAGCTTTGTAGGCTTCACCCGCTTTGCAAGCGTCATTCAGGTTGTAACCGGCATAGGCATCATCGTTGCCTACAACCGTTCACGCAAGCGCACGGGCGCATCTCCCCTCTGCGGCAGATTCGGCTCGCTCTTCTTCCAGATATTCATCGTGGTGTTCTCGCTGCTTTCAAGCGTGGGTGCACTGCTTCCCGTAAGCTGAAACGAAAGGAATTATGCTTTTATGAAAACAACCGCAATTGCAATTGCTGCGGCAATTCCCGTTTACGCGATATTCGATGTCTACCGTTACGCATTCCGCCGCAACCGCTCATGGCTGAGTCAGCTTCTGCTTGACAAAAAGGAGCATCAGCCCGATTTTTATGTATGGCGCGACGGTGCGGCTGAGGCACTGCGCAACAAGATGCACATCCGCTACACCATCAAGTCCGACAGAGGCGAAACCCTGCAGGGCTACTACTTCCCCTGCGGTACTCAGCTGAGCAGGAAAATCGCATTCATCGTTCACGGCTACCACTCCGAGCATGCCGCAACCGCAGGTATGGTCTGCGAATACTACCACAGCCGCGGCTTTGATGTTTTCACCTGCGACAACACCGCCTCGGGCGAAAGCGGCGGCAGACTTTTCGGCTACGATGTCTTTGAAAGCGCCGACTGCCTCAAGTGGATTGATTTTCTCGAGCAGGAATTCGGCAGCGACATAAAGCTTGTAATGCACGGCTTCTCGCTCGGCGGTGCAACGGTTCTCAAAATGAGTGACCGCTACCCCGAGTTTGTAAAATTCGTTGTCGATGACTGCGGATATATCGATGCGCGTGAGCTAATAAAGAAGGGCACCGGCCCTCTGTATCCGCTCATTTACCGCATGAACTGCATTTTCGGCGGCTATGACCTCGCCGACAGTGATGTAAGCGAAAACATCAAAAATTCCAAGGTGCCGTTTCTCATTATGCACGGTAAGAAGGACGAAACCGTGCCGTTTTCAATGGCGCCGAGAATATACGAGCTGTGCCCGAATGACAAGGACTTTCTGTTCGTTGACGATGTGAAGCACATGGAGTGCTGCCACTACGCGCAGGCTGACTACGAGGCCAAGCTCGACTCATTTATTGCCAAGTACATAGATTAACGGAGGTTCACAGATGAAAATTATTTGGCACGGACATGCCTGCTTTGAGCTTATTAGCTCCGAGGGCAGCATTGTATTTGACCCCTACACACCCAATTACATAGAAGGACTTGCACTGCCCCCTCTCGCAGCCGACCTGTACCTTTGCAGCCACGGTCATGCCGACCACAACTGCACCGATGCGGTTGCAAAGACAGGACATATCCCTACCTTCTCAATAAATCAGTTCTTCACCTTCCACGATGACTGCATGGGCACAAAGCGCGGCTTCAATATGGCATCAATCGTTGACACCGAGGAGATGCGCGTTATCCATTGCGGCGACCTCGGACATATGCTCAACCCCGAGGTTGTAAGCTCACTCGGCAAGGTCGATGTGCTGATGATTCCCGTAGGCGGAACCTATACCGTTGACGCAAAGGTCGCAAAGGAAATCTGCGATGCACTGCAGCCCTCCATGATTATCCCCATGCACTATAAGGGCGACGGCATCGGTCTGCAGAGCATTGACCCCGTTGAGAAGTTCACCGAGCTTTTCCCCGAGGATATGGTCGAGTTCCTGCCGACAAACGAGCTTGAGTTTGACAGCATTGAAAAGCCCTGCGTAAAGGTATTTGCCTGGCCTACTAAGTAAGATAAATAAAAAATACGGAGTGTATTTGAAATACACTCCGTATTTTTATTGCTTTTATTTGCCTGCAGCCATTCTTTCGATGTCGGCAAGGCGCTTTTCATAAGCCGCCATTATAATTTCCTCGTGGGCAAGCTTCGGGTTTTCAACGCCGAGCAGCTCCATCAGGTACTTGATAAACAGCGGATTCATCAGCAGGAA
>JAZULF010000231.1:0-3991 GCA_045643645.1 Oscillospiraceae bacterium | reverse complement strand
AAATGCGTCAGAAAATCGGTACGAAGTCCGAAGCACAAAACGGGTAATGCCTCGAAATCCACTATCTCGCGCAGCTGGTCAATCTGCTCGGGAGTGAAAAACTGTGCCTCATCTGCGATAATTACATCGTGGCGTCCCGCTCTTGCATACTCCTCGACAATGTTCTGCTCGGGAGTTATAACCTGAGCGGTGCGGGCAAGACCAATGCGGCTTTTGATGATATCTGCGCCGTCGCGGGTGTCGATGCTGGGCTTAATCAGCCATACGGACATACCCAGCTCCTCGTAGTTAAACTGCGTTATAAGCGCCTGGGCAGATTTTGACGAGCCCATTGCGCCATACTTGAAATACAGCTTTGCCATAAGCTTTCTCCTACATTATTATTTAGCGAGGTGCGCTCTTACTCTTTCAAGCACCATTTCAAGCGCAACCTGATTGTGTCCGCCCTCGGGAATGATTATATCCGCCTTGCGCTTTGAAGGCTCAACGAACTGCTCGTGCATGGGCTTGACTGTGTTCAGATACTGGTTTACAACGCTGTCAAGGCTTCTGCCGCGGTCGCGCACATCGCGCACAATGCGGCGAAGAATACGGACATCGGCATCGGTATCGACGAAAATCTTAATGTCCATCAGCTTGCACAGCTCGGGACTCTGGAATATGAGAATGCCCTCAACAACTATGACCTTTGCAGGCTTGATGTACACAGTCTTTTCGGAGCGGTCATGGATTGTGTAATCGTACACGGGGCAGCGAACGCCCTCTCCCCTGCGCAGCTTTTTGAGGTCTTCTACAAGCAGGTCGGTATCGAATGCATTGGGGTGGTCATAGTTGAGCTTTGCGCGCTCGGCATAGCTCATATTATGATGTGCCTTGTAGTAGTTATCGTGGTAAATAACACTGACATTGCCGCCGAATTTCTGCATTATTCTTCTTGTTATCGTGGTCTTGCCGCTGCCTGTGCCGCCTGCAATTCCGATTACTATTATATCATTCAAAATGCACTGCTCCCGTCATTTTTTATCTGAACATATATTATCACATTTTCATCCGCCTTGCAATTTGACTTTTATATTTTGTTTGCTATAATTTACTTATAAACTACATTTTTGGAGGAATTTACTATGCCCATTCCCACTCCGCATATCACTGCGAAAAAAGAAGAAATCGCAAAGACCGTTCTTATGCCCGGCGACCCTCTGCGTTCAAAGTTCATCGCAGAAAGCTTCCTTGAAAATCCCGTGCTTGTAAACAATGTCCGCGGTGTTCAGGGCTACACCGGTACCTGGAAGGGCGTTCCCGTTACCGTTATGGCATCAGGTATGGGCATTCCCTCAATCGGCATTTACAGCTACGAGCTTTACAACTTCTACGATGTTGACAACATCATCCGCGTAGGCTCGGCAGGCGCATTCCGCGATGACCTCAAGGTTATGGATATAGTCGCAGGTCAGGGCGCTTGCACCGACTCCAATTTTGCACATCAGTTTGAGCTCAACGGCACCTTTGCTCCCATCGCAGATTTCACCCTTCTCAGCAACGCAGTTGAAGCGGCAAAGGAGCTCGGCATCGACATCAAGGTCGGCAATCTGCTCTCCTGTGATAACTTCTATGCCCCCGCAGGCAAGGATAGCAATGACAAGTGGCGCGATATGGGCGTTATGGCAGTTGAAATGGAGTCTGCCGGTCTTTATATGAACGCCGCAAAAGCAGGAAAACGCGCTCTGTGCATCTGCACAATATCCGACCACATCTACCGCGAGGAGTACCTCACCGCCGAGGAGCGTCAGCTCTCGTTCACCCAAATGATAGAGATTGCACTCGATACTGCGGTTAAAATGTCCAAAATTGACTGAGAAAATGTATAACAATTAACAGAATATAGTACTTCTGCCAAGTTTAACTTGTAGCAGATTGTATGCAGTGTTATAATGATTTCGATGTGAGTATTTTCACATTGGAATTGTTATTAACAACAAAAATTATACGGAGGAAAAAACATGAAAAGATTTCTCGCACTGATGCTCGCTCTTTGCATGGTATTCGCTCTCTGCGCTTGCGGCGGAAACACCGCTAAACCCGCTGATGACGAAAAGGGCGGCGAAGACGCACCTCTCACAGCAGATCAGATTCCCGATGAAATGACTTCCGACGATGGCAAATACGAAATCGGCTTTGTAACCGACGTTGGCCAGCTCAAGGACAAGTCCTTTAACCAGGGCACCTATGACGGCGTAAAGCTCTTTGCAGTTGCAAACGACAAGTCCTACAAGTACTACCAGCCCGCAAACGGCGACAAGGCTACTGACGAGGACCGTATCGACGCAATGAAGGCAGCTGTTGAAAACGGTGCAAAGATTGTTGTATGCGCAGGCTTCATGCAGGAAGGCGCACTTCGTGCAGCAGCTATCGAGTACCCCGATGTAAGCTTCGTATTCATCGACGGTTACCCTGTAACTGAAGAAGCTGGCGTTGAAGGCAGCCCCGTTCTCAAGAACATCGCAGGCATCTGCTTCCAGGAAGAGCAGTCCGGCTATCTGGCTGGCTACGCAGCAGTTATGGAAGGCTACACCAAGCTCGGCTTCTGCGGCGGTGGCGGCGGCACCAACCCCGCATGCTGCAGATTCGGCTACGGCTTTGTTCAGGGCGCAAATGCAGCAGCTGCTGAAAAGGGCGTAAAGGCTGAGGTTAACTACTCCTGGCTGTACGGCGCATCCTTCTCCGCATCTCCCGAACTTCAGACCATGGCAGCAGGCTGGTACACCAACGGCACTGAGGTCATCTTCTCCTGCGGCGGCTCTATGTTCGCATCCGTTGCACAGGCTGCATCCGCAGCTGACGCAAAGGTCATCGGCGTTGATGTTGACCAGTCCTTCGATTCCGATGCAGTTATTACTTCCGCAACCAAGGGCCTTGCAAGCTCCGTACAGTGGGCACTCGCAAAGTTCTATGACGGCACCTTCGCTGATATCGGCGGCACCGCAACCGCTCTGGGTGCAAAGGACGACGCAGTCGGCCTGCCCACTGCAACCTGGTCCCTCGCAAACTGGAGTGTTGACGACTACAACGCACTGCTCGCTCAGATTAAGGACGGCACTGTCACCATCGACAATGACTGGAACAATCTCGCAAGCACCGACAATGTAACTGTTAACATCGTCGAGTAATCAACACAAGTTCAAAACAAGGAAGGCAATGCCTTCCTTGTTTTTTTATTGCCATTATCCCTGTGATTGTTGCAATTATCATCTGTTGAAGTTATAATAATTTTGTATACTTCCTGCAAATTCGACAATACATATAGAAAGTAGGTGGCTTCATGGAAAATGCTCCTCAGTATGTGATTGAGATGCTTCACATCACCAAGGAGTTTCCCGGCATCAAGGCAAATGATGACATAACCCTTCAGCTGAAGAAGGGTGAAATTCACGCTTTGCTTGGTGAAAACGGTGCCGGCAAGTCTACTCTTATGTCCGTTCTCTTCGGTCTGTATCAGCCTGAGGAGGGCGAAATCCGCAAAAACGGCGAGGTAGTTAAAATCAACGACCCCAATGACGCAACCGACCTCGGTATAGGTATGGTGCATCAGCACTTCAAGCTTGTTGATGTATTCACGGTTATGGACAATATTATCCTCGGTGCCGAAACCACAAAGCTGGGCTTTATTCAGCGCAAGGAGGCTCGCAAAAAAGTCGAGGAGCTTTCCGAGCGCTACGGTCTGAAGGTTGACCTCGATGCAAAGGTTGAGGATATCACCGTCGGTATGCAGCAGCGTGTTGAGATTCTCAAGATGCTCTACCGCGACAACGAAATCCTCATTTTTGACGAGCCAACCGCAGTTCTGACCCCGCAGGAGATTGACGAGCTTATGGAGACTATGCGTGAGTTTGCCAAGGAGGGCAAATCCATTCTGTTTATCTCCCACAAGCTCAACGAGATTATGGCGGTTGCAGACCGCTGCACAGTTCTCCGCAAGGGCAGATATGTCGGC
>JAZULF010000230.1:0-2269 GCA_045643645.1 Oscillospiraceae bacterium | reverse complement strand
GCACTGAGCAAGGTCCTCATGACTATTTGCCCGCCCGTACGCACCGTTTACTGGAGACTCGAGCAGAAGAAGCTTGAGCGCTTTGTAAAAAAGACTCAGGGCAAGGACCTGTTCTGATAAGAAATAATAAAATCCCCGGAGCGTTAAGCTTCGGGGATTATTTTTGTTATGCTTTTTTGCAGATTGCCTCGCCGTATTTGATTATGGCTTCTTCATCTCGCGCGGTTGCCTCGAAAAGCTCCTCGGGCAGGTCGAGCACACCCTCCTTGAACAGCAGAACGATTGTTGAGCCGCCGAAAAGGAACATACCCTTTTCGCGTCCGCGGTGGATAACACCCGCCTCGTTGTGGTTCTTTATTCTGCCTACCATGCAGGCACCTACCTCAATTTGGGTTACGGTGCCGAAATTTTTGGTGTGCAGCAGGCAGTACTCGCGAGTGTTCTGCTTGAACACGGGATGGCGGTGTACTACGATGGGCTGCACGGAGTGGTAGCGACCCTTTATGTGATAGTTGCGGCTCTTGAAGCCGTCATCTATGTAGCAGTAGCGGTGGTAGTTGTCAACCGCAAGCCTCAGCACGAGGCATACACCGTTCATATACTCGTCTGCAATTGCATCGCCGCCGACAAGGTCTTCAACGGTGTAGTAGCTGTCCTTGATTGCAAACTCGGAGTCGGCGCTGATTTTATATGCCGAAAGATGTCCGTCGCAGGGGGAGATGAGTACATCGGGGTCGGGGTCAATGGGGCGTGCGCCGGGCTTGACCTGACGGGTGAAGAAATCGTTGAAGCAATGGTACTTGCTCTCTATGTAGTCAGTGAGGTCAATGTGGTTGCGTCTTATGAAACCCTCAATGCGCTTTGCGGAGTTTTTTGTGTTCATATATGCGCCGACAATGGCAGTCGGAATGGGGGAGGTCATAACATGCTGTGCGGGCTTGCCGAGTCTTGTGTAGAAGTATTTAAGTCCGTTCATTTTTCCGGATTTGCTCATTCAATTCAGTCCTATCATTTTGTGAGTGCAGACAGTATTTTAACATATAAATGCGCAATTGGGAAGAAGAAAGGGAATAATGTCGGATTGAAAATTTTGTATGCCTGTCGTTTGCATAACTATTCTTGACAAACCCGGCAAAAATGGAATATAATTCATCTATTACACGCGGTGTAACACTTACAATATGAAAGGTGGATCTGCTATGAAAAAAGTAACCGAAATGTTTGGCTCAATGGTCTTTAACGATTCTGTGATGCAGGCTCGTTTGCCCGGAAAGGTGTATAAGCAGGTCCAGCAATCCATAAAGTTCGGTAGCCGTCTTGACAGAGAAACCGCCGATGTTGTTGCAAACGCAATGAAGGATTGGGCAATTGAAAAGGGCGTTACCCATTTCACCCACTGGTTCCAGCCTATGACGGGTATAACCGCCGAAAAGCACGACAGCTTCATTAGTCCCATTGACGGCGGCAGAATAATCATGGAATTCTCGGGCAAGGAGCTCATTCAGGGCGAGCCCGATGCATCAAGCTTCCCCACGGGCGGTCTGCGCGCAACCTTCGAGGCTCGCGGCTACACCGCATGGGACCCGACCTCCTACGCATTCATCAAGGACGGCGTACTGTGCATTCCCACCGCATTCTGCTCCTACGGCGGCGAGGCACTCGACAAGAAAACACCGCTGCTGCGCTCCATGCAGGCAATCAATACGCAGTGCCTTCGCGTGTTGAAGCTCTTCGGCAATGAAGAGGTCACCGCGGTCAAGACGACCGTCGGTCCCGAGCAGGAGTACTTCCTCGTCGACAAGAGCGTCTACGAAAAGCGCAGAGACCTGATGTTCACGGGCAGAACGCTGTTCGGCGCAAAGCCCCCCAGAGCACAGGAGCTTGATGACCACTATTTCGGCACAATCAAGCCGCGCGTTGCGGCGTTTATGAGCGAGCTTGACGAGGAGCTCTGGAAGCTCGGCGTGCTTGCAAAGACCGAGCATAACGAGGCAGCTCCCGCACAGCATGAGCTTGCACCCATTTTCTCAACAACAAATATCTCCGCTGACCACAATCAGATTGCAATGGAGCTTATGCAGAAGCTCGCAAAGAAGTACGATATGGTCTGCCTGCTGCACGAAAAGCCCTTCGCAGGCGTAAACGGCAGCGGCAAGCACAACAACTGGTCTATCACAACCAACACCGGTGTAAACCTCTTTGAGCCAGGTGAAACCCCGTATGAGAACGCTCAGTTCCTGCTTATGCTCTGCGCGGTCATTCAGGCGGT
>JAZULF010000229.1:0-3525 GCA_045643645.1 Oscillospiraceae bacterium | reverse complement strand
CTCTGTTCGGCATTTACGACTACCTCTCGCTTCCGCCCGAGGTAATTTATATGCTGCTTACCTATTGCATTGACAGCTTTGCAGCTAAATACGGCAGCGGCAGGCTCCCCTCAATGCGCACTATCGAAAAAGAGGCTTATTCATGGACCAACAAGGAGATTTTAACCCTTGAGCAAGCTGAAGAATACATAAAAAACGCCGCCGAGCGACGCAGCAAGGCAGGGCAGATTAAGACCGCACTCGGAATAACGGGAAGGCAGCTTACCGCTACCGAGGCAAAGTATGTTTCCGCATGGATTGATATGGGCTTCGAGGCTGAAGCTCTTGCAATTGCATATGACCGCACAGTTACAAACACGGGTGCGCTCAAATGGGGATATATGAACAAAATCGTGTCAAGCTGGCACGAAAAGGGTCTGCACAGTCCCGAGGAGATTGAGGAAAAGGATAGCCGCAGCACCTCTGTAAAGGCTGCAAACAATCACCGCAGCTCCGTATCAAACGACGAGCTTGAGCGACTGCGCTCAATATACAAGAAGGTTAAAAACGGTTAAATTATGGGATTAGACGGAAAGCTTCTGGCAAGAGCCAGAGAAAATCTTGAAAACATCCACGCGGACAATGTTGCAGAGCATTATCTGCGTCAGAACAGAATATACTCCCGCATACCCGAGATTGCCGACATAGACCAGCGCCTGCGTATGCAGATGGTTGAGCTTGTCGGTGCGACCATAAAGAAGGGTGCAGAGCTTAATGCCGCTGTAAGCGCACTCGAAAAGGAAAGCCTTGAGCTTCAGGCAAGAAAGGCTGAGCTTCTGGTCGAGCATGGCTACGAGATTACTTATCTTGACGACATCTACTCCTGCCCCGAGTGCCGCGATACCGGCTATGTCGGCGGCAAGATGTGCTCCTGCCTCAAGGCTCTTTACAATGCCGAGATGACTAAGGAGCTTAGCTCCCTGCTCAAGAACACCGATGAGTGCTTTGAGAAGTTTGACCTTTCTCTTTATGGCGCTGCGCGCGAGAGCATGGAGATTGTCTTTGACACCTGCCGCGAGTATGCGCATAGCTTTTCCGAGCGTTCAATGAACCTGATGTTCCAGGGCGGCACGGGTCTGGGCAAGACCTTCCTTTCCGCCTGCATTGCAAGAGTTGTTGCCGCAAACGGTCACTCCGTCTGCTACGACACCGCATCAGCCGCGCTCGAGGCATTTGAAACCAAGAAGTTTTCACGCGATGCGGAAGCTGCCGAAAAGGCAGCAACAAAGGTTGACCGTATGCTCGACTGCGAGCTTATGATTCTCGATGACCTCGGCACCGAGATGCCCACTCCTATGGCTGTAAGCGCACTGTACACCCTCATAAACACAAGGCTTGTAAACGGCAAAAAGACCATAATCAGCACAAACCTTGAGGATGCAGAGCTTTTAAGACGATACAATCCGCAGATATGCTCCCGACTCGATGGCGAGTTCACAAAGCTCCCCTTCTTCGGAACGGATATCCGCGCACTTAAAAAGGAGATGTAATCATGCAGCACGAAATCGTAAACGAAATCCCCCTGCTTGACAAGGACGGCAACCTCACCGAGCCCGGCTATGCCAAGAAGCTCCTTCCCGTTTACCACCGCAGCGACATCAAGGCAAGTCCCCTGCGCATCAAGGAATGGGATTACTACCTCATAAACAACGGCCGCTTTGCACTTGCACTGACCGTTGACGATAATGGCTATATGGGTCTTGACTCCATCAGCCTGCTCAACTTCGAAGAAGGCTGGGAAATCACCACAAGCCCTATGTGCTTCATGCCTCTCGGCAAGCGCAGCCTGCCCGAAACGAGTGCCATCGGTGATGTCACCGGCGAGGGCAAGGACTACTGTCTGTACTTCAAAAACGACGGCAGCGGCAAGCGCACTCTCATCGCACAAATGAAGAAGTTCGGCCCCGAGGGTTCTCTGTACGCAAAGGTTGAGCTGTTTGACGAGCCTGAGGAGAGCATGGTTATCGCGACTCCCTTCAACAAGCCCGGCCGCTTCTACTTCAATCAGAAAATCAACTGCATGCGCGCCAAGGGCGAGGTCACCTATGACGGCCGCACCTATGTTTTTGACCCCGAGGATAGCTTCGCAGTTCTCGACTGGGGCCGCGGCGTATGGACCTATCACAACACATGGTACTGGGGCTCCGCATCCGGTGCGGTTGACGGCGTTCCCTTCGGCTGGAACATCGGCTACGGCTTCGGCGACACCTCCGCAGCCAGCGAAAATATGCTGTTCTACAACGGCAAGGCCCACAAGATAAGTCAGGTCAAGTTCAACATTCCCGGTGACGAGAAGGCATTCCTCGAGCCGTGGACCTTCACCTCCGATGACGGTCGCTTCGAGATGGACTTCAAGCCCGTTCTCGACCGCGCATCCTGCACCAATGTCATTTTAATCAAGAGCGACCAGCATCAGGTATTCGGTCTGTTCACCGGTAAGGCCGTTCTCGATGACGGCACTGTAATCGAGATAAAGGACTTCCCCGGTTTTGCCGAGAAGGTCGAAAACAAGTGGTAATTACCGCGGTTATGCGGACATATTCTTGAAGGAGATATACTATGAAATTTCTGACCGTAGAATGGGGCGAAGAGTTCAAGAAGCTTCTTTTTGAAACCTTCTCACCCGAAAAGACCCCCTCCAAGCTCACCCTTAGCCTCTGCGAATGCTACAACAAGGTTCCTCAGTGCGGTGGCGGCACAGTATGGTTCATGTACATCATCAAGGACGGCGTTATGACCAGCGTTGAACGCGGTGAGGGTCGCGACAGCGCACCTGCAGCAGACTATGTTTCCGACTGCGACTACGAGCCCTTCATCAAGACCATGACCGGCGAATTGAGCACCACCAAGGCACTCATGAGCGGCAAGATTAAGCTCAAGGGCAGCCTCACCAAGGCTCTCAAGATGCTCGACACTCACAATGTCATAACCGAATGCAAGCGCCTCAACGGCAAAACCGAGTGGTAAACAGCAATTTTTCAAGGAGAGAATAAAATGAAATTTCTGACTGACGAATGGCGTGCAGAATTTGAGGCAAGCCTCAAGGACACCTTTTCTGCGGCAAAGACCCCCACGAAGCTGACTCTGACCCTTTGCGAGGGTTATGCAGCAGTTCCCCAGCTTGACGGCAAGGATTTCTGGTATATGTATGTTTTCGAAAACGGCGTGCTGACCAGCCTCACCAGCGGCTTCGGTATGGACACTGCCCCCAAGGCTGACTACTCCTCCTACGCCGACTATGACACCACCAAGAAGATTATGACCGGCGAGCTCGGCATTCCCCGCGCACTTATGAGCGGCAAGGTCAAGCTCAAGGGCAACGCAACCAAGGCTATCAAGATGCTTGACACCTACAACAAGGTTCAGGATACCAAGGAGCTTGGCGGCAAGACCGAGTGGTAAAATAACAAAACAAAAACGGCTACCCAAGGGCGGTACACCGTAGGGATTTATAGGTTTTGACCTGCCCTTTTCCGCCCATACTGC
>JAZULF010000228.1:0-4229 GCA_045643645.1 Oscillospiraceae bacterium | reverse complement strand
CGCATCAACGCCGAACATATCCGCCAGCTTGTACGGGTCAACAACATTGCCCTTGGACTTGGACATCTTGCCGCCGTCGATTACGAGCCAGCCGTGACCGTAGACCTTCTTGGGCAGGGGCAGCTCCATGCTCATGAGCATTGCGGGCCAGATGATTGAATGGAAACGAACGATTTCCTTGCCGACGATGTGAACATCTGCGGGCCAGTACTTATCGTAGTCGTTGTACTTATCGTTGAGCAGGCCGAGTGCTGTGCAGTAGTTGAACAGAGCGTCAACCCAAACATAGACAACATGACCCGGGTCGAAGTCGACGGGGATGCCCCACCTGAAGCTCGTACGGAAAACGCACAGGTCCTCAAGACCGGGCTTGATGAAGTTGTTAATCATCTCGTTTACGCGGGATGCAGGCTCCAGGAATTCGCCGCCCTCGAGCAGCTCCTGAACGGGCTTTGCGTACTTCGGGAGCTTGAAGAAGTAAGCCTCCTCCTCTGCGTAATGAACCTCTCTGCCGCAGTCGGGGCACTTGCCGTCGACCAGCTGGCTCTCGGTCCAGAAGCTTTCGCAGGGGGTGCAGTACATACCCTTGTATGCGCCCTTGTAGATGTCGCCCTTGTCGTACATCTTCTTGAAGATTCTCTGCACGGACTCGACATGGTAATCGTCGGTGGTGCGGATGAAGCGGTCGTTGGAGATGTTCATCAGCTTCCACAGGTCGGTGATGCCGCCGGGTGCGGTGACTATCTTGTCAACAAACTCCTGAGGAGTGATGCCTGCCTGCTTTGCCTTCTCCTCGATTTTCTGACCGTGCTCGTCAGTACCGGTGAGGAACATAACATCATAGCCGCGAAGTCTCTTGTATCTTGCGATGGTGTCGGTTGCGACGGTGCAGTAGGTGTGACCTATATGCAGCTTGTCGGAGGGGTAATAAATCGGTGTTGTGATGTAAAAGGTTTTCTTTTCCATAGTCTATCTCCAGTCTGTTAGTTTCTCATGGTGCGAGCGCCGCATCTTCCGTATCGGGTGCGGTTGTTACCTCAGCGGTCTCGGTGGGAGTCGGAGTGCTTGTGGACTCAGTCGGCCACTTGATATCCTCGGGGTGGTAGTTGTAGAAGCTGTTGTCCTCAACCTCACGGCTTATGAGGTTATCGTCCTTATCGTAAATGCAGCGGTAAGTGGTTGCGCGTGTGCCGATTGCAACGCTCGGGTACTTGCTGTCATAGGCTGTCGATGCGGTGTAGTCCATCTTGACATAGGTGCCGTCAACATCGGTGCCCCAAATTTCAACGGTCAGCTGTCTGCCTTCTACCTTTGATACGACCTTAATCGGGAACTCGCGGTTGTTGCGGAATTTGAACTCGGGACCGCCCCAGCTTACAGTTGCGTCAAGTCCCCAGGGGACATAGCCGACAGCGAACATATGGCAGTCGCGCGCGACGATTTCGAGGTTTGCATAGAGGACTGCGCAGTAGAGGGTGGAGGAGGTCTGGCAGATGCCGCCGCCTATCTCCTGAACTACCTTGCCGCCTGCGTATGCGCCTGCGGTTTTGAAGCCGCGCTCGGCGGTGCGCTTGCCGACAACATCGTTGTAGGAGAACACCTCACCGGGATTGACGATTACTTCATTTATCTTCTCAGCGGAGAGCCTTACATTTGTCGCTCTGCCCTCGGCGCTTGAGCTGAAGTCGGTTGTCTGTGAGCCGAGCTTGTCGCGGAAGAGCATCTTGCTCAGCTCCTCGCTTGTGTACTTGGGCTTTGTTACCTCGAGCTTGACCTCAACAAGCTCGCCGGGTGCTGCCTTGTCCCACGCACTCTGCGCCGCCTCGACATCGAAATCAACACCGATTGCGCTTTCGCTTACCTTGTGGGTTTCGGTGTCGTACTTTGCCTCGACCATCTCGGCATAGATTTCATCGTGTATCTTCTTGAAGTCAACATCATCTGCTGCGGTAATGTCGACGGTGTAGTTATATTCGGTTTCCTTATCCGCAAACGCCTTCATGATGCCTGCGCAAAGCACATCCTCATCAATCTTGATATTCTCCGCGCCCTTGACGAGCTTCATAACGCCTGCGTCGAGGTCAAGGCGGTAGCCCTGCTCGAGTATTGCGCCGTACTCCTTGAGCGCATCGTCAACTTTGGTGTGAATGCTCTCGGTATCGTTTGCAACAAGCACCTCGTTTGTTGTAACCTTGCCCGTTATGCACTTGAAGTAGGCAACGGCATCGTTTACGGGATTGCCGCTGTGACCGTAGGCATAGGCTGCCTCGGCTGCCTCGCGGCAGGTCTTTTCAAGGCCTGCACCAGCGGTGGTTACGGTGAATTCGTAATCGCCGGGCAGAGTGACCTTGACCTCGGACTTGCCCTGGGTTTCCCAGCCGCCGTCGGAGAGCGCCTTTTCCGCCTCGTCAACGGTCATATCACCGACCTTGATATCGCCGAGCATCATATTCGGGTGGATTTTGGAGGTTCTTCCAATCACCATTCCGCCCACGCCTGCTGCAGCGGCTATAAGTACGATTATGAGCACGATTGCAAGAACGGTATTCTTCTTTGAGCCGCTCTTTTTTTCTTTTCTGCTCTTGCGCTCAGGCTTTTCAGCCTCGGTCTTTTTAGTCCTTGTTTTCTTTTCTGTCTTAGGCTTTTCCTCTGCGGTCTTCCTGACTCTTGCCTTCGGCTTTTCATCCTCGGCAGCCTTGACCGTTTTCTTTTTCGGTGCCTCGTGCTTACCCTTAGGCGCTTCGTGCTTGCCCTTGGGCGCTTCGTGTTTTCCTTTTGCCATATCCTTATCCCTCAATCAATTACCGACCTGCTTTTTCGCGGTAGAACGCTTCGAAGCGGTCAATATCCCCCTCGGGCAGCACCTGCTTATCCGCTGCCTCAAACGCTTCCTTCATCCACGGATTTATCTGCACCTTTGCGCCCGTCTGAGCCTCGATTACCGCGTTTATCAGCGCGTTTGAAACGAGCATTCCCGGAGGAGTAAGGCTCCAGCGGTCCTCGGTCTTCTTTGCCCAGCCCTTCTTTTCAAACATCTCAAAGGTTTTCTCAAGAGGGGTCCAGTCGCTCAGGTATATTTTATGGTATTCCGCTTCCGATATGCCGCGCGTTGTGCGCAGGCCGAGCATTATATACTCGGCGGCACGCTGCACGGGGACTATGGGCTCGTACTCGTCGATAATCATATCATCGCCGTTTACTGCCGCAATGTATTTTTCAAGATTGCGCACATAGCTGTAGCGGAGGTTTCCGACGCAGGAATGCGCTCCCGGGCCGAAGCCCATATAGTCGTCAAGCTGCCAGTATTTCAGGTTGTGCTTTGACTCGTAGCCGGGTACGGCAAAGTTTGAAATCTCGTACTGGTTGTAGCCGTAGTGGCTGAGTGCCTCGACGGTGTACAGATACATATCCGCCTGCTCGTCATCGCTGGGTATAAGCGGTGAGCCGAGGTAGCTGCGGTGCATCGGAGTGCCCTCCTCGAGCTTGAGTCCGTAGCAGGACAGGTGCTCGGGGTGAAGCTCAATGCACTTCTGCAGTGTCTGCGCCCAATCACCCTTGGTCTGGCTCGGCAGACCGTATATAAGGTCGAGGCTGACATTCTCAAAGCCTGCGTTGCGCGCGTTTTCAACCGCCTGCTCCGCCTGCTTGAAGTTGTGTCGGCGGCCAATCATTCGGAGGATATCGTTATTCGCCGACTGCACTCCGATTGAAATGCGGTTTACGCCCTCGCGGCGCAGGAACTTCAAATCGTCAAGTCTTGCGGTGTCGGGGTTTACCTCTATGGTAATCTCCGAATCAAGACGGACATTGCCGAGACGCTTGAGCTCATCGAGAATTTCCACGATGCGCTCCGCGCCGTAGCAGCTCGGCGTACCGCCGCCGATGTAGATGCTGTCTACCTCGTAGGCGGAAATGTTATCTGCCGACTCGCTGATGTGGCTTAAAAGCGCCCTCTGATAGTCGGGCATCCGCTGAGTCTTGCCAGCCAGCGAGTAGAAATCGCAATAGCCGCATTTCGACACGCAGAACGGTATATGAATGTAAATTCCAAGTCTCTTTTTCATCAAATTACCTCTTTGGCTCCCCTCGAGGGGAGCTGTCAGCGAAGCTGACTGAAGGGTGGCGCCGGGTGGCGCTTTTTGTTCGTTTTTAGGCTGCAGTTAATCGTTATTGCAGGTGTCCCAACCGGTAAATGCAAACTAAAGTTAAGTCCGTCCATCAACCAATAT
>JAZULF010000227.1:0-1748 GCA_045643645.1 Oscillospiraceae bacterium | reverse complement strand
TTCAAAAATGACAGGCTGCGCGGCCTTGATATTGATATTAAGCTATCCGCGGCGCTTGCCGAGGCTGACAGCGAGGCAGACCTCGTGAAGCTGCAGAGCGCTCTTGCCAAGGAAGCAAAGCGCTGGGTAAGCGAGGTGCTGGACTCATCAATTGAGCTGTCCTGCGATTTTGCGCAGTTAGGCAGCACGCTTGAGCGCAAAGAGCCGTTAATGCTTGCAGGCGCAGGCCGCAATCTTTCCGATAAGCTGAGCGATATATATTATAATGTAAGCGTTGATGCCTCGGTTGACCGAAGCTTTGACCTTGAAGCGAAGGGTGAGTGAGCAGATGAAATATAATTATGACCGCAGGCAGCTTATGGCGCTTGTGTTTGTGTCCTCGCTTGCGCCCGCAATCCGTCTGCTGCCGAAGTATAATGCGCAGGTCGCAGGCAGCGCAGGCTGGATATCACCGCTGATTGCGCTGCCGATTCTGATTTTGTATGTTCTGATGCTCTCGGCATTTATGCGCGAGCGCAAAAGCGGCGAGGGACTCGGCGAGCTTATCCTGCGCACAAACGGTCGAATTTTCGGCTCGGTGGTGCTGAGTCTTGCCGCCGCGTTTTTGATTTTCTGCTGCGGCTTTATTCTGCGCTCGGGCGCGGAGCGTTTTATCTGCACGGTTTATCCCGCGAGCGGTCCGTGGCTATTTGTCGCGGTTATGCTCGCGCTCGGCGCAATTGCCGCACTCGGTCCGCCGAAGGCGCTGCTTCGCTCGGCGCGGATATTCTCGCCCGTACTTGTCGCGGTGCTTTTGCTCGTACTCGTCTTTGCAACGACGGATGTTGACCCGAATAATCTCCTGCCGCTTCGCAAGGTTGCACCCGCGAAAATGATAATGGCGGCGTTTCCCGTGGTGGAGATTTACGCGGGAATGCTCGCCTATGCCGCATTCCTCGAGGGGCACTCGGAGCGCAAGCGCGGCAGGGCGGCGGCATATTCGATTTGGCTTGTGCCCGTTTGTCTGCTGCTCACCGTTTTGTGCGCGGCAACAATCGGCAGCTACGGCGCAGCGCTGACCGAGCGCTTCAGCTATCCGTTTTTCACGATGATTCGCAACATCACGCTTTTCGGCACAATCGAGCGCGTTGAGGCAATTGTCGTTGCGCTTTGGGTGCTGCCCGATTTTATAATTTTTGCGATGATGCTCACCGTTGCGGCGCACAGCCTGCGGCTTGTGCTTGGCTTTGTACCCGAGAGATGCGAGGTGCCGCTTGTGAATATGAAAAACGGGCGCTGGCTTATTCCCGCCTGCGCCGCGTTATGCCTCGGTGTTTCAATTTTGCTCGACCTCGATTCGCAAAGGCTGAATATCTATTCCGAGGTCGCGGTACCGCTTGCAAACAGCGCCGTTTCGCTTGTGCTTATCCCGCTCTGCTTTGTTGTGTCTAAGTTAAAAACTCACCGCTCAGTGTAGCCGCGTAAAGATGTGCGCGGGCCGGCAGGCGCAGTGAAGATTTGCTTGAGTGTCTGCATCGGGGTAAACCAGCAGCAACGACTAAGGGCGGATATAGTGCGAGCAGGTTTCCAAAGGGCGCAACCCTTGGTTGCGTTTCTTTTGCAACTTTTTTGGCAACACAAAGAAAAGTTGAGAACAAACCGATAAGACGAAGCAGCGCAATGAAGCAAAAAGGCTGATGCAATGCATCAGCCTTTCTAATGTTGTCGTTTAGAATAACTGTCCGGGAAGCTTCAGCTTCTGCTTTGCG
>JAZULF010000226.1:0-2412 GCA_045643645.1 Oscillospiraceae bacterium | reverse complement strand
CACTCCGCCGGCAAATTCAATCGCCGGAGGAAGCGGACTTGCATCAGCCTTTTCAAAGAATATATACCCGATTACTGCGGCAACCGATACAATTGTCAGTATTATCATCAGAACAGGAAATCTTTTTTTCACAGCAAGACCTCATTATCAAAATAGTTGTATTTCTTCAGCCCTCAAAAGCGGCTGATTATGCAGTATTCTTTTAGGATTTTCATACAATAGGATTTCCGCAATTTCTTCCGAAGCTTCAACTGCCAGATGCTCCTGAATTTCGCTCATATCAGGTGTGCGCATCTGCGCTCCGTGCGCATCACTCGCTATGCAGGAGATGTTTCCGTCTGCCAGAAGAATATGGGCCAAGCGCATTGCGCCGCGGCCGAAGCGGCCTGACAGGCTTCCCTTGTTAACCTGAATAGCCATTCCGTCATCAGCCCAGCTTCTGATAATTTCCGGCTCCTCCTGAAGCACAAAATACCGTTCAGGATGTGCAATCACGGGAACGCAGCCTTCATCCATAAGCCCGTACAGCACTCTCTCCATTCGGTAGGCATCCGAATAAAAGTCAAACTCAATAAGCATATAGCGGCTGTTGTTCAGTGTAAGCAGCCTTCCCTCTCTGAAAAGCTGCGGAACATCATGGGTTCCGAAAACCTCCATACCTAAATAGAGCTCCAGGTTAACATCTTCAGCTTTCAGCTCGTTTTTCAGTTTTTCAAAGCGTTCCTCAAGCTCTGCCGATGCATAGTTTTCAAACACCCCGCGCTGATTGCTGTGAGGTGTTGCAATCATCGCCGTAGTTCCGCCCGCTGCGGCAATTTCCGCCATTTCGACCGAGCAGACCATATCCATCGAGCCGTCATCTATCTCCGGCAGAATATGTGAATGAATATCAATCATTTTTACTCCCTATATGTGAATAAGCCGCAAGTATTTTTCTTCGGCTGCCCACCGTTGTGAGCCATACCTTTTCGAAAAAGTCCCACCAGAAGCAGCCCTTTTTCTGCGTTTTATTCTTCCGCCGCGCCGACACAACATACGCAAATGCGCAGTCGCGGCTGAGCGGTCCTTCAATTTCGTCCTGAGCATCGCCGACAAACCAAAGGCTGTCATTATCAATACGATACAGACGGTGAAGTATATATCTTCCGTCTGCCCTGCGGTAAAAAACAATATCGCCGCGCTTAAGCTCACGGTCAATTCCTCTGAGCAGCACACTGTCCCTGCCCGGTGCAAGAAACGGAATCATACTGCTTCCGCTTATCGTCAGGGGAAGCTCCGCACCGCTTCTGAGCAGCTCAACATACTCGGGCATAAGCTCCTCGGGACTTAAAACTCGTTTCTTCGTTTCCATTACTGCACCTGCCTAATGTCCGTGCCCTCAAGGACATAGTGCTTGCTGCAAACAGCCGCAGTTGCGGGACGGTGCGTAATGATAATGCAGGTCTTGACATCGCCGCTGCTGCAGATATTATCAAGCATTCTGCGCTCGGTTTCCTCGTCAAGCGCGCTTGTCGCCTCATCGAGTATAAGCACGGGTGCCTTCTGCAAAAGTGCGCGTGCAACGGAAATTCGCTGCGCCTGACCCTCGGAGAAGCCGTTACCGACCTCGCCGGTGCTGCTGTAAATTCCGTCGGGGAGTTTAGATACAAAGCTGTCGGCGCAGGCAAGTCTGAGTGCTTCAAGCATCTCTTCTTCACTTGCATCAGGCTTTACCATGCGCAGATTATCTGCAATCGTACCTGCAAGTACAGTGTTGCCCTGCGGAACATAGGCAAAGGCTCTTCGTGTTGCTGCCGACAGAGTCTGCTCGGTGCCTCCTCCGCAAAGAAGCGCCTCGCCCTCATCGGGTCTTATAAGGCCTAAGATTATGCGGATTATCGTTGTCTTGCCCTCGCCAGATGCGCCGGTTATCGCAATTGTTTCACCGGGCTCGGCATTGAAGCTGACCTTTTCAAGCACCTTTTCGCCATCGGCATATGTAAAGCTTACATCTCTGAGCTCAACCGAACAATCTTCGGGTATATCTGCCTTTTCTCTTGCGCCCGGCTCCTCGGGAAGCTCAACGACCGCCATAAGTCTGCCTGCGGAGGTTGTTATTGAAATTGCCGTAGGTACAAGGCCGATAAGTGTTGAAAATGCGTTTCTGAGCATATTCGCAAGCTGCAGGAACATCGTCATAGTACCGTAAGAAATGGCATTCGACCAAAGTCTGTCCACGCCCCAGCCGAAGCAGCCTGCAGATATAATCAGACCGACAACGCTCATCACAAGTCCCGCAATAACGGAAAAGCGGTTATAGTCGAGCATAGCAGCGCGGTATGTACCCTGCATGCTTCTCATTCTCGCATCGAAGCCGTCCATAACGCCAAACGACTTTATTGTTGAAAGATTGCGGAAGGAGTCCTCGTGGAA
>JAZULF010000225.1:0-3727 GCA_045643645.1 Oscillospiraceae bacterium | reverse complement strand
GAGGAAACCAAGGCTCCCGCAGTTTCCATCGAGCTGCCCGACGGCTCCATCGTAACCGGCAAGACAAGCTCCCTGCTCGGCGCAAGCTCCGCGTGCCTGATGAATGCTCTCAAGAAGCTTGCAGGCATCGACAAGAAGCTTCTGCTTATCGCACCCGGCATCATCGAGCCGATACAGCACCTCAAGGTTGAGCATCTCGGCAACCACAATCCCAGACTGCACACCGATGAGCTGCTGATTGCCCTTTCAATCTGCGCTGTAACCAATCCCCTCGTTGAACTTGCAATTGACCAGCTCGACAAGCTTCGCGGATGCGAGGCTCACTCCTCGGTTATTCTCTCCAGAGTTGACGAGAATCTCTTCTCCAAGCTCGGAGTTAATATCACCTACGAGCCGCGCTATCAGGCAAAGAAGCTCTACCACGCAAAGTAAGATAAACTACAAAACCCTATGGCATAACGCCATAGGGTTTTTTTATTTTATAATCGCATTTTCGCGATGTATGACGCGGACATAACCGCAAAGACTGCCCGATACACCGCCTTGGCACAGCACCAATAATAAAAAAACCGCCCGCAGTTTCCTGCGGGCGGCAACAGCCTTTGAATATCACGTGCTATTCAATAACCGAAGCGAGATCTGAATATCCGCTTCTGACGGTCACGGCTGTGAAATTTTTTGATTACTCAGCAACGGTTTCAGCTTCTGCTGCCATGCTTGCAACCATTTCCTTGAGAGCCTTGTTTTCAGCCTCGAGGTCTGCGAGCTTGTCGTCTGCTACAGCTGCTGCTGCGCCGGCTGCTGCTGCCTCGTTTGCCTCTGCAACGGTCTCTGCCTCTGCCTTCTTAGCTGCCTTGCGAGCTGCTGCTGCGGCGAGAACGAAGATGATTGCTACGACTGCGAGAACGATAAGTGCATACATCTGCATGTCGCCTGCGTAGTGGTACTCTCTGATACCGTCAACGAGTTCCATGGGCTGGTATGCGTAATCGTGGTAACCGAAAATGAGACCTGCAACATTGCCCAGAACTGCGAGAACTGCGCAAATGATGCCTGCGACCTTGCCGGTCTTCTTGCCACCGGTGATGGAACCGATGAGACCAACGAGACCTGCGATGAGGCCGAATACGGATGCGATGCCGAGAGCAACATAAGTACCTACACGGGGATAGAGCTCACCGGTGGTTGCTTCCTCGGAGAGGTCGAGGTAATGCTCTGCTTCGTCACAAAGCTTGGAGCATGCTTCGAGGTCGAGGAACTGGCAGCCGCGCTCTACCTTAACATTGCCGTTGGAGTCGAGCATCCAGATGCTGAAGTCATCGCCGAGGAGTTCCTTAAGACCGGTGCCGAGCTTCTTGCCGCTGCGGGTGTAGTCTGCGGTCATCTGGTCCATGAGCTGGTTCATGCCAGCTGCGAGCTGAGCTGCGCCATTCTCGAACTGGGAGAGCTGCTTGTCGCCGTCAGCCAGCTGTGCGCCGCCTGCTGCGAGCTGCTTCTCGCCGTCAGCGAGCTGCTTCTCTGCGTCCTTGAGCTGCTTCTCGCCGTCAGCAATCTGCTTCTCTGCCTCTGCGAGCTGTGCCTTGCCTGCTTCGAGAGCTGCGAGGCCGTCCTCGTACTGCTTGAGCTGAGCCTTGCCGTCAGCTACCATATTCTGCATGAATGCGGGGAAGTCGGTGACATCGTCGGGAATGTCAATACCGAGCTGGGAAGCGATAGGACGAACAACAGTTACGAACCATGCCTGTGCATTGGAGAAGCCGGGGAGAGCCTTGAGGTTGCCATCACGGAACTCAACATATCTGTCAACATAGGGCATGAGGGGCTCAATCTTAGCGAGCTTTTCCTTACCTGCGTTGTAAGCTTCGGTGTTGGCGTCAATCTGTGCCTGGCCTTCAGCAAGCTGCTTCTTGCCTTCTTCGTACTGCTTCTTGCCTTCTTCAAGAGCCTTCTTGCCGGCGTAGTACTGTGCATAGCCGTCATTCAGCTGGCTCTTGCCGTTGGAGTAGTCGATGAGGCCTGCCTCGTAGGTGTCAACACCGGTGAGGTATGCGTCTTCATTCTCCATCAGCTGTGCAATGCCGTCGCGTGCGGCAGCAATGCCGTCGACTGCAGTCTGCTTATCAATTTCCTTGTAGTCCTTGATGTTCAGGATGTCCTTAACACCTGCTACGCAAGCGAACAGGCCGAAAAGGCATGCCAGAATCAGGCAGATGCTGCAAATCATAAGTAATACTCTTTTCATGATAATCCTCCCTGATAAAGTTTTTGTATAAAAAAGATTACTTAGTTGTGAAGTTTGTCTTTTCTTTGGCAGTTTAACACACCGTAACGAAATAGTAAAGAAAAAATGACAAATAATTTACATTGTTTTATGTCACAGCCTATTTTCGTGCGTTTTTTGCCGATTTTTGCGACACTTATACATTATATGTAAAGCTTTCTTGTTAACATATTATACATAAATAGCGCACGCAATTGTGAACATTCTGTGAACAATTGCGTGCGTTAGGCAATTTTTTATCAAAGATTGGAGAATTTGCTTGCAGAAACCGTGACAATGTGGCCGTACAGCAATCTTGCCGCGATTAACATGGCAATAAGATATGCCATCAGCAGAATTTCAAGCGAAATTCCCGCCTTGAGCAGAAAGTAGCCGCCTATTCCGAGTGCGGCAAGAAGGCCCCAGTCGTAGAGCATGGAAATCAGCACCGAAATGCCGCTTTTTACCGCCTGCGTTTCCGTTGTCCAATTCAGCGAAGGGTGATTTACATTCACAATCAGACCGATTTCGGTCATGACAACGAGCATTGCAACAGGCAGCAGAACCATAAGCACTGCAATCTGCGGGTCGGGTGCAAGCACATAGTTTACAGCGAGCATACACAGCAAAACGGGCGGTATGAACATTATGAGGCTGAACTTCAGCTTTGCGACAAGCGCCTGTGCAGCGCTAACCGGCATAGACTGGATAATCCAGATATTCTTGCCCTCGAGTGACACCGAGGAGCTTGTCGGTACAACCATACCTGCCAGCATTGCCGCGGCAAGCACGCACATTGCGGGTGCGTACTGACCGAGCTCGGGCATCTGCGCAAGCAGTGAGTTTATGTCATTGCGGTAGATTACAAGTGCCACCGCACCTACAATGAGAAACACTGCGCTCAGACCGTTATTGACAATGCAGACTGAGCTTGAGAAAAATCTTCCCACCTCGCGTTTGAGCAGCGCGCGGCTTACGGAGCTTACCTTCTGCTCCTTTGCCTCGTACTTAATCTTCGCCATACCGCGCTTTGCGGTTGCGGTTTTTATGAATGTACGGGACAGAATAATGTATACAATTATAAAAGGTATAATCAGCACGGCAAGTGCAAGCGCAAGCTTGGAAAACTCGCCTGTCGCGCCTGCACCCATCCAGTAAAGCGGCGCGATTGAGCTCATTGATGCCGCAATGCTGTCAATATTCGCAATGAGCCTTGAGATAATTTGATTAATCTGGCTGTAGCCGTAGAAATACACCGCAAGGAATGCAAGCGACAGCACGGTTTCAAGCAGCGCCTTTCTGCGCATTCTTGCCGATGCCTTTGACAGCAGCCAGCCGAAGAGCGAGGATACCGCAAGGGCAAACAGGCTCAGCGCAATGAACACAACAATCGCCGACACAAGCGTTGCCGCATCAAACGGCACGGCGTTCAGCCACGCATATATTGCGGGACCTACAACCATTAAA
>JAZULF010000224.1:0-3290 GCA_045643645.1 Oscillospiraceae bacterium | reverse complement strand
CGGCTGCCGTCCTCATTCTCGATGTAATCGCAGAACACCTCGCCTGCGTTTGAGGTCATGAGGAACACCGTGCCGCCGTCAACAAGCTGCTGAATTCGCTCGCGGTAGGGCATCAGCTTTTCGATTACGCGCTCCTGACTTTTCTCGGTCATTGCGCCCATATAAACCATCTGCACATCGCCGTTTACGAAGGCAGGCACATCGTTAAAAGCCGTCTCGATAAACTCAGCCTCGGGCAGGCATTCCTTCAGGTAGCGGTGATTCCAGCAATCACCGAACAAGTTTGCATACTCGGGAAACAGTATCTCTATTTTCATTTTGCCGCCCCCCTCTTCTCAAGCTCCGCAAGCACTCCGTCGCGCACCTTTCTGGTGGTATCGGGAGTGGTCAGGTCGTGGAGTATGAACACCTTGTCCGTGCCGTCAAGCGCAAGCTCGGCAGGTGCGTCAAGCTCGTTGTCAACGCAGCGGATTTTTTCCTCGGGCACACCCGCAAGCAGCAGGCGCAGATGGTAATCGTGCACGCGCACGCCGCCTGCGATTACCCGTGTGATGCTCTCATCGTTTAAGAACTCAAAGTCGGCATCATATACCCATGTCATAATCTCGGTGGTCTTCTTGTAGGTTCTGTCATCGAGCATCACGATGACTTCCTTTTTACCCGGCTCGGAGCGGATGTAATCGAACACGATTGAGCAGGCAACGGGATTCTGTCCCTTGGTCATATTCGTGATGACCTCAACGCCGTTTTTCTCGGCGCTGGTATAGCGGCTTTTTACAATGCTCATATGCTCAAAGCTGTTTGCAATTGCCTCTGCGCTCAGACCAAAGGTGCGCAGCATGGTAACAACGGTAAGCTGATTATAGACATTGAACTTGCTGGTGCTGATGATGGGATAGACCTCTTCGCCCTCGGCGGTGCGTACGGTGAAGTTGTTCTTTTCCCAATTGGGTGCGGCTGTAAAATCAGCCTCGGGCGAGGCAAAGTCGCAGTTTGTGCACTTCATCTTGCCGATGTGGTGGTAGCGGACAAATTCATAGTCGAGCTTGTGGCTGCAGATGGGGCAGACACGCACATCGTTTATGATGTTCACGCACTCATCTCTGTCGGTTTCGACTCTGTCGAGGGAGAAATAGGTGCGCTTGTTGTTCGGCATCAGGCGGAAGCTTATGGGGTCGTCTGCGTTGAGAATCATATGCGTATCCTCGGGCAGAGCGCGCTCGATAACGGAGCTTATGAACTCCGCGTGTGCGTTGCGTCCGATGGAATCGCGGAAAAGATTGGTGCAGACTGTGTAGGTCGGGTGGACATAGGCGTAAATCTTCAGTGAGCTGCGCTCGTCAACCTCGAACAGTGCAAGCTCCTTCTTGACCTTGCCGAAAAGATTTGCCTCGGCAAGCAGCGAGCTTGCAATGCCCGCATCAATGTTTGAGCCCGCCTTGTTATTCAGCACATCGTAGCCGTTTTCGGTAAGCACATCGAGCAGCATATTACAGCAGGTGGTCTTGCCGTTTGTACCCGTGACGGTGATAATAGTCTTGGGCTTGTCTATGCGGCCGAGAAAGTCGGGGCAGAGCTTTATTGCAATCTTTCCGGGGAAATAGCTTGCGTTCATACCCAGCAGCTTCTGAAGCAGCATTGCCGCCTTGCTTATCCACAGGGCAATTATGAATCTCAAATTCTTCTTCATATCCAACCTCTGTTTTTTAGTGTTGTAAATTGTATTATATCCCCTTTCGGCACATATTGTCCACATATTTTTAATTGACACGGGTACGGTGTATCCTGTATATTGACAGTATAATACAACACGGAGGGCAAACTATGGAATGGTATGTTTATGTAATGATAGCAGCTCTTGCCGTAATCTGCTATGTTGCCGTAATTGACGCCCGCACAAAGCGCGCAGTCAAGGAAAAGAAGGCCGCAGCAAAGGCCGCAAGAAAGAAATCCGGCGCAAAGAAGAAAAAGAAGAAATAAGTTCAGAAATTTATCTGAAAAAATTTCTTAAAAATTGTTGACAAGCAGAAAAAAATCTGTTATATTAACTGAGCCGTGGCCGAGTGGTTCAGTCGGTTAGAACGCCGGCCTGTCACGCCGGAGGTCGAGGGTTCAAGTCCCTTCTCGGTCGCCATATGCCCCTTTTCAAAAGGGGCATAATCTTTGCTGCTGTAGCTCAGTAGGTAGAGCGCATCCTTGGTAAGGATGAGGTCACCAGTTCGAATCTGGTCAGCAGCTCCAGAAAAGCAGTTACCCTTTCGGGTAGCTGCTTTTTTGCGTTTTGTGCTTTTGTGCTTTTCTTGCTTGTGCATTTGGTTTATAATGCTTTCATACACAAAACTTGAGGATTATTATGGAGCTTGAGATTATACGCAGTGACAGAAAAACATTTGCGATTCAGATAAAACAGAATAAGCTCATTGTCCGCGCGCCCAAAAGGGCAAGCGACGAGGAGATAAATTCGCTTTTGCGCAAGAATCAGAAGTGGATTGAAAAGCACGCGGCAAAAGCTCAGGCGCGGCAGGCGGAGATTGCCGACCTGCAGGCGCTTTCCGATGACGAGCTGCGCGAGCTTTACGGCAGAGCAAAGAAGATTATCCCCGAGCGCGCTGCTTACTATGCGCAAATTGCGCAAGTCAGCTACAATCGCATCACAATCCGCAGTCAGCGCACAAAATGGGGCAGCTGCAGCGCAAAGGGCAATCTTAACTTCAACTGCCTGCTTATGCTTGCGCCCATTGAGGTCCTCGACAGCGTGATTGTGCACGAGCTGTGCCACCGCAAAGAGATGAACCATTCGGACAGATTCTACGCCGAGGTACTGCGCATTTTCCCCGAATACCGCAAATGGCACGGGTGGCTTAAGGACAACGGCGATAAGCTTATGGCAATGCTGCCCTGACAGCAACATAAAAACCCCTACGCAGTTTTGCGCAGGGGTTTTCTGTTATTCAGCTTTGCCAGGTCAATGGCAGGAACTTTTCATACAGCAGCTTTGCAAATTGGCAGCTTGTGAACGCAGCAAACTTCTGAAACTGGTCAGATTTTCTGCTGTCGGCAAAGTCGCATACACTCTTGGCGATTATCGGCACCGGACGGGGCTCAACTGCGTGCTCTGCAGCATACATAACCGCATAGGACTCCATATCCAATCCGGCGGTATTGTGGAAGCTGTGGCGAATCTGCTTGTTCAGCACTTCCTTATTTGCCACCACAGCGCTGCCGCTTGCCATAGGTCCGATATAAACATGCGTCTCATTCTCAACGGACTCCACCGCTGCCTGCACATA
>JAZULF010000223.1:0-7662 GCA_045643645.1 Oscillospiraceae bacterium | reverse complement strand
AACCCTCGCGCGCTTTTTACACGCCTACTCCCTTAGCAGGGGAGCCCCTTCGGCCTCTTGGGTACTTCTGCACGATGCCGCTGAAATATAATAGCATATGCCTACCATTATGTCAAGGAATTTATGCTTGACAAATCATTTTATTGCCATAAAATACATTATATGAATATTATTTATTACGACAACAGCATAATCGTATGCATTAAGCCCGCAGGAGTTATATCCACCGACGAGGAGGGCGGTATGCCTTCCCTGCTGCGTGAGGCACTTGGCGACCCCGATGCCGACATCCGTGCTGTACACAGACTTGACCAGGTTGTAAGCGGTCTTATGGTGTACGCTCAAAGCAGCGAGGCTGCATCAGAGCTTTCAAGGCAGATTCGTGAGGGTGAATTCACAAAGAAATACCTCGCCGTTATTCACGGAGTACCCGAGGAACGCAAAGGCAGATATGAGGACTTACTCCTTAGGTCTAAGGAAAAGCGCAAGACCTTTGTTGTGAACAAGCCTGCACGCGGCGCGCAGAACGCAATTTTAGACTACAGACTTCTCGGCTCGAACGGTGAGCGTTCACTTGTTGAGATTGAGCTTATCACGGGCAGGACCCATCAGATTCGCGCTCAGTTTTCCCACCGCAGAATGCCGCTTATGGGTGACCGCAAATACGGCTACGGCGAGGATACCTGCAACATTGCGCTTTGGTCCTATTCCCTCGGATTTACAAATCCCGAAACTCACAAGCCGATGAGCTTCAAGGTTAAGCCCCCGAAAGAATTTCCCTGGACCGAGTTTGACTCCTCCCTGCTGTCTAAATAACTCTATATATAACGGTGTAATCTCATTTTGAGGTTACACCGTTTTTATTTGAAAAAAATCAAAAACAGCTATTGACAGCCACTGCGCTCAGCTTTATAATAACAAGCGTTATAAAACATCTGTTATATAATAGCTTGCTCAGGAGGAAAATAATATGCCACCGAAACCGAAGTTTTCCAAGGAAGAGATAATTGACGCTGCATACGAGGTTGCGTGCAAAAGTGGAATTGATGCCGTTGTTGCAAGGACCGTAGGCAAAAAGCTAAATTCCACCTCCACCCCGATATTCACATTCTTCAGCGGTATGGACGAGCTTAAAAGTGCTCTTTACAGCAAAGCAAAGGCAGAATGCATTGCCTATCTTGCCGAGTCTGTAAAATACTTCCCCGCCTTCAAGGAATTCGGTATGCGATGGATCAGATTTGCCATGAGCAATCCCAACATATATAAATTCCTTTTTGCAAGCGGTATTCAGTACGCCGAGCTTCCCGGCAATCTGTTTCAGGAGTTTGCAGAGATTGCCTCACCTATACTCGCAAGCATAGTAGCCGCCTTCGGCATCAGCGATGATGCAGCAAGAAAGCTGCTTACCCAGATGATTATTCACGCAAACGGCATTGCTATGTTTGCAATGAGCAGAAACGATATGCCCGACGAGGCTACTGTTGGCGAGCTTCTAAGCGAGGTTTGTATCAGTCTTGTTGTGGCAGAAAAAATCAAGGCAAGATGCTTTGAGCCCGAAATGGCAAAGAGGATGCTTCAGGCAGCCAACACCATGCCTGTTAAAAATGTTTGAAAATTGTGATTATATAGGAGAAACAAAATGCTTAAGATTAATAACCTTACCAAAGCCTATGGAGAGAAAAAGGCTGTTGACGACCTCTCACTTCACATTCATCCCGGCGAGATTTACGGCTTTATCGGCCACAATGGTGCCGGTAAAACCACTACTCTCAAAAGCATAGTAGGCATTCTGCAGTTTGACGAGGGCGAAGTTCTTATAGACGGTATTTCCGTCAAGGCTGACCCCATTGCCTGCAAGAAGGAGCTTGCTTATATCCCCGATAACCCCGACCTGTATGAGTTTATGACAGGCATTGAGTACCTCAACTTCGTAGCAGATATCTTCGGTGTAAGCGCCGAGGACAGAAATGCCCGCATTGCTTCTCTTGCCGACACCTTTGAGCTTACCGATGACCTTGCACAGCCCATCTCGGCTTATTCCCACGGTATGAAGCAGAAGCTTGCTATCATCTCCGCATGGATTCACGAGCCCAAGCTCATAATCATGGACGAGCCCTTCGTAGGTCTTGACCCTAAGGCAGCGCACATTCTTAAAGAGATGATGCGTGAGGTCTGTGATAATGGCGGCGCTATCTTCTTCTCCACCCATGTCCTCGAGGTTGCAGAAAAGCTCTGCGACAAGGTCGCAATCATAAAAAGCGGCAAGCTCATCCGCTCCGGCACCATGGAAGAGGTCAAGGGCGACACAAGCCTTGAATCCGTATTCCTCGAACTGGAGGACTAAGCAATGCTTAAAACACTAATCAGGAAGCAGTATCATGAATGCTTCAGAAACTACTTTGTAAATGCCAAGACGGGTAAGGCCCGCTCAAAGGCAGGCATTGCCGGATTCTTTGTTATGTTCGCGCTCATAATGCTGATGCTGTGCGGCATTTTCTATTTCTTAGCCTCCTCTATCATTTTACCGATGTCATCTGCAAACCTCGTTTGGCTGTATTATGCTCTAATGAGCATTCTATCCATTGCATTAGGAGTTTTCGGCAGTGTTTTCAATACATACTCCACCCTGTATCTGCCCAAGGACAACGACATTCTGATGCCGATGCCCATTCCCGCTATGACCATTCTGAAGGCTCGTATGTCACTCGTATTCGGTCTTAGCCTGCTGTACAGTGGCTCTGTATGGCTTCCTGCTTTGGTCTGCTGCTGGGTATATGCTTCCCCCTCCGCAATTCAGGTTATATTCGGTCTGCTTCTTTTCTTTGTCATTGCTCTGCTTGTTACCGTTCTCTCCTGCCTTTTGGGCTGGGTGGTTGCCGCAGTTGCAACTAAGGTAAAGAACAAGAGCTTCACCATCGTCATCATTTCCGTTGTTCTGTTTGCTCTGTATTATTTGGTCTGCTTCCGCATGACCGACTTCATCCAATCAATTATTATGAACAGCGCTGCAGTCGGTGATAGTATGCGCAAATGGGCAAATCTGTTCTATCAGCTTGGCTGCGCCGCAGACGGCTCTGTTTCCGCTATGCTGATTATCACGGGTATTGTCCTTGCTCTGTACCTCATCTGCTCCTATGTGCTCTCAAGAAGCTTCACACGCGTTGTTGCGGGCACAAGTACTGTCAGCAAGGTTAAGGCTAAGTCTAAAGTCATTAAACCGCGCAGCTACAAATCCGCGCTGTTCCACCGTGAGCTCAAGCGCTTTACCGCAAACCCGAGCTATATGCTCAACTGCGGCTTCGGTATGCTGCTTGTCATTGTCATCGCAATTGTATTCATCATAAAGTACAACGCACTGCAGGGCATTATCCCTGAGCTTAAAGTTGAGCTTCCCGACCTTGTGAATATCTTCCCCGTTATCGTGTTCTGCATAACCGCATTGGTCATTTCCATGGACACCGTTTCCGCTCCGTCTGTTTCTCTTGAAGGAAAGTCTTTGTGGATTGTCCATTCCATGCCCATCAACGCAGCAGAAATCATCGGTGCAAAGATTAAGCTTCACTTTGTGCTGAACATTGTACCCGCAGTTGTTGCTTCGGTTATTATCTGCATCTGCCTGAAACTCAGCGTTCTGAGTACTGTACTTATTCTCGCAGAACTCACCATGTATGTCTGGTTCACTGCCTGCTTAGGTCTTATGTTCGGCATACTGAATCCCAAGCTCGACTGGACAACAGAGGCAACTACCTTCAAGAGCATCACCGTATTTATCGTAATGCTCGTGCTTTGGATTGTCGTTGTCGGTCTCGGCATTCTGTGCTGGTATTTAAGAAACAGCGTCGCAGTAAACCTCTATCTTGCACTCTGCACTGCATTCTTTGCCATTGCTTCCCTTGCCCTTAACCGTTGGCTCAAGACCAAGGGTGCAGTACGATTTGCAAATCTGTAATACACAGCTTTCCCTATAGGTAATAATATGTCAAAAGAATTATTAAACAGAATACTTATCACAGTAAGTCTGCTGCTTGTGTTAGCAGCCATAGTTTTTCTATGCTTCAGCATTTTCGGCAGTTCCGATACTACAACTGACTTAGCCTGTGCCCTTGCATGTATTCTGCTATCAAACCTTTTTAACCTTGTAAGGTGTTACAACAACAAAAAATAAAACAAAAGTCCCCCGTCGAGCATTTCGACGGGGGATTTAAATTTACTATCAGATGAGAATGCCGCGCTTCTTTGCTTCGAAGGTGAGTTCGTCGCGGAAGTCGGGATGTGCAATTGCGATAAGCTGCTTGGTGCGGTCACCGAGGCTTCTGCCGCGCAGATGTGCAATACCGTACTCGGTTACGATGTAGTCAACATCGTTCTTGCTGGTGGTGCAGATTGCACCCGGAGTGAGAATGGGTTTAATCTTGCTGATTGTGCCGCCCTTTGCGGTGGAGGTGAAAGCGATGAAGCTCTTACCGCCCTTGGACTGGCATGCGCCGCGGACATAGTCAATCTGGCCGCCGGAGCCGGACATATGCTTGGTGCCGACAGACTCTGCGCAGACCTGACCGAAGAAGTCAACCTCGAGTGCTGCATTGATGGAAATCATATTGTCGTTCTGGCAGATAACTGCGGGGTCATTGACATAGTCAACGGGCAGAACCTCAATGCAGGGGTTATCGTCGATGTAATCGTAAATGCGCTGAGAGCCAAATGCAAAGGTGGTAACGCTCTTGCCGCGGTGAATCTGCTTCTTGGAGTTGTTAACTGCGCCGCACTCAATGAGCTCTACCATGGAGTCGGTGAACATCTCGGTGTGGATGCCGAGGTCGTGCTTTGCCTTAAGTGCCATACCGGTTGCATCGGGAATTGCGCCGATACCGAGCTGGATGCATGCGCCGTCGGGAATCTGCTCAGCGATGAGGTTGCCGATGGTAATGCTGGTCTCGTCAAGAGTTACGGGAGGCAGAACGGGCAGGTCGTGAGTGTACTCAACGATTGCGTCTACCTGAGAAATGTGAAGCTGAGTGCCGCACAGGCAGCGGGGCTGCTTCTCGTTTACCTCGATGAAGATGCGCTTTGCCTTGTCAATCATTGCTTCGGCATAGGAACCGTTGTTAGCAAGGGAGAAATAGCCGTGGCTATCCATGGGAGATACGGAAACGCAGAATGCGTCGTACTCGTACTCTGCACGGATGTGACGGGGAATGTCGCGGTAATATGCGGGGAAAAGGTCTGCATAGCCGCCGTTGACTGCCTTGCGTGCGCCGCCGGAGGAGAACCAACTGAAGCCGGTCATCTTGCCCTTGAGGCTCTCATCTGCGTAGAACTCATAAGGATAGATATCAAGCAGAGTCTGAACCTGTACGCCCTTGATATCGCTGTTCTTAATCTTGTTTGCGATTGCGGACATAATTGCAGGGGTCTGAGACGGGCCGGTATCCATGCCGAACAGCCAATCATTCTGAACGCACTCTGCAAGTGCCTCTGCACTTGTGAGCTTCTGTGCATATAATGCTTTATAATCGGTCATTTTTTACACTCCTGAAAAAATTTTGTGTTAATTCTGATTTATTATATAATAGTGCCATTTGAAATTCAAGTATTGCTTTACTAACTTTTCCATAATTGCTATAATTAAATTAATCACATTCTCAACGGAGGCAAAAATGAAATTTACCAAAATGCATGGAGCCGGCAACGACTTCGTTATAATAAATCTTCTTGAAGAAAACATAAGCGAAAGCGAAATTCCCGAGCTTGCTAAAAAACTGTGCAGCCGCAGGACAAGCATAGGCGCTGACGGTCTTATGCTGACAACGAAATCTGAAACGGGTGCTGACTTCAGACTTCTGTTTTACAATGCAGACGGCTCAATGGGCGAAATGTGCGGCAACGGCGCGCGCTGCATTGCCCGCTACGGCTTCGAGCACGGACTTGCAGGTGAAATACAGCGGATTGAAACCACCGCAGGTCTTGTTATCGGTGAAAGAATAAGCGAAACTCTCTATCGCGTAAGACTCAATGACCCGAGCATAATTGACCTTGAGCGCGAGTCTGAGGGTCTTAGCTGCTCCTACATCGAGCTTGGCAATCCCGGTATTCCCCACGCGGTAACAATTCTTGATACCTGGGACAGCATTCCCGAAGATGAGCTGCGTGAGCTTGGCAGAAAGCTGCGCTACTCCCCTGCCTTCCCTAAGGGTGCAAATGTAAGCTTTGTCAAGCTCACCGACACCGATTGCATCAAGGCAATCACCTTCGAGCGCGGTGTTGAGGATTTCACACTCGCATGCGGTACCGGCAGCGGCTCAATCGTTACTGCGCTTACGCTGAAAGGTCTTGTATCGGGCAAAAATGTCAAGGTTTCGATGCCCGGCGGTGATTTGTTCATCACGCTGACCGCTGAAAATGATAGCGTTCACGATGTATTCCTTACAGGTCCCACCTGCGTGGTCTGTTCTGGCGATTTATATTAAAAAAAGAACCTGCCAAAAGGCAGGTTCTTTTTTATTACTGTAATATCAGACATAGTACTTATGCTCTACCTTGTTGTCATACCACCACTGGAGGATGGGGTCAACACAGTAAGCCATGAATTTCTCGTCAAGATTGAAGAAATATATGGTGAACAGCACTGCAAATACGCTGCTTGCGCCGCCAAGTGCTACGAGAGGAATTTTAACTGCTTTTTTCATTGATATTTCTCCTTTCTTACCATGCGTGCTCATCGGGCAGGAACTCGATGGTCGGATCCAGAGGCTCTTCACGCATAACGGTGCGCATGTAATTGCTGAACTGGTCGCGGATCTGCTGACGGGTAAATACGCGAGGATCGCAAAGGTCGTGGGAAACCCAGACAATGTGGATGCCGCGCTCTCTTGCCTGATCTTCAAACTGACCGTGCATACCGTTGAGTGCCTTACAGGACATATGCTCCCACATCATGACCATATCTGCATTCATCTGCTCAACAAACTTCCACAGCTCGTCAACGAGGACCTCGTAACCACCGTGAGTCTTGTTACGCATAATCATGTTCATGTTCAGGTAAGCCATATCCTTGTATGCCTGCTCATAGTTCTCGGGCTTATTCTCTTCGCAGAACTGCTTATCAACAACCATGGAAAGCATATCGGTAAGAGGAACAACACCCCAGCAGTTGACCATCCAGTAAAGCTGGTCAATGCAGTACTGAGGCTGAACGCCCCATACGACACAGCGATGGCGGTACTCGGGAGCCTGCATGGTCTTGTTCTTGTAGCCCTTGACGATAAGGTCGTTAATTTTCTTTTCAATGGGCGGGAATTCTGCGGAGCGGCCGCAGTTGCCCATGTAGTCGGTATCGTTGAACAGTGAGAATACTGCGCCGTAGAACTGGGGATACGGTGTGGAGTTAACCTCCAGCCAGCTCCAGCGCATACGGGTGGTAGCATTGACGCGCTTGATTGCTTCAAAGTATGCGTCCCAGTCCCACTTAACGCCCATCTGCTCTTCTACCCATGCAATGCACTTCTTCATATCCTCTGCAGCATAGTCGAGTACATCGGGAGCCTCGTGGCGCATAGGTGCTGCCAGCTGGAAGGTGGGTATACCGTACTCACGCTCAAGGCGCTTTGCAATAAGACCATTGCCCATAAGGGAGCCGTCGCAGGTGGTGTTGACCTGAACTGC
>JAZULF010000222.1:0-2777 GCA_045643645.1 Oscillospiraceae bacterium | reverse complement strand
TACCTCAAACGCACTCAACCTCGCAGCAAACTGGCCCTGCTTTGTCGCCATTGTCGGCTCCGGCATCGGCTATGTTGTATTTATGCAGTCAATGACCGTATGGATGAAGCGCCTCTACCCCGAGGAGCATCGCGGTCAGTTTGAGGGCATAAGAATTATGTTCTTCGTATTCCTCCCGATGATTGCAGGTCCGCTGATTGCAGACCCCATCTGCCGCAGATTCGGCGAAAAGGTATATCAGGTTGTCGTTGACGGCGGACTTCAGTTTGTCACCGCTCCCGAGGCCCAGGCACTCGGCTACGACATCAGCAAGATTGCCGAGGGTTATCTGCCCGTAAACGAGCTGTTTGTCGCAGCTGCTATCGTTTCTGTGCTTTCTCTTATTCCCATGTACTTCGCCGCAAAGATGTACAAGGAAAGAAACAAGTAATTTTCAAGCAAAAAGCTCACGGATTAATCAATCCGTGAGCTTTTTTCATATCATTTTCATTATCGTTTTTGCTACGCCGAAATCGTTGTTCGTTTCGCAGGTATAATCCGCCGCCGCAAGGCAGGCTGCCGAGGCGTTTTTCACCGCAACGCCCAAGCCTGCGAAGCTCAGCATATCCGCATCGTTATCTCCGTTGCCGAAGGCTGCCATATGCTCGGGTTTAACATTGAGGTAGTCGGCAAGAAATTTCAGCGCCGCGCCCTTGCCCGCTCTGCTGTCGGAAATTTCAATCAGGCGCGGAGATGAGCTTGTTACATACACGCCCTCAATGAGCTTTGTTTTCTCCCACAGCATGTTTTTGTGCTCAACCGTTCCGCACAAAACATCGACGCTGTCGAGCCTGTCGATATTCCGCTTTATAAACGCAGGCATATCGTCAACGGGCAGGCGCGTTGTTTTCACATAGTCAATATATGCCTCCGAGCAGCCGAAGCGCACGGGGTCTGCAATGTACTCACTGTCGCAATAGGGCTGACCGTCTATAAACGCTTCAAAGCGCTCGCCTGCAAAAAGCTCGAGTATTTTTTCCACAGCACTTGCCTTGAGAGTAAGGCTCATTATTCTGCTGCCGTCGGACACCTTTTCAACAGCTGCACCGTTTGAGCTTATGGCATAGCGGATGCCCTCGATTGAAAGCACCGACTCAGGCAGCGACCTGAACGCTCTGCCCGAGGCCACAACGACCTCGATGCCGTTTGCAATTGCAGCCTTGATTGCTTCCGCGGTTTCCTCGGCAAGTGTTGCGTCCGAGCGCAGGGTTGTATCGTCAAGGTCAAGTGCTATAAGCCTAATATCCTTAAAATCAGTCATTTTTCATCACCGCTTCCATAATACCATCAACACACGCGCAAGTAAAGTTGACGAACGGTGAAAAACATTGTATAATTCGCGTGAATTAAATATCGGATCAGGATCTGTCCTTTGCGGCAGTTAACAGGGGAATGGAGGTGCGAATCCTCCGCGAGGCCGTCACTGTGAAGCGGAATTTGTTTCCCGAAGTCAGATAACCTGCCTGATGTGTCGTGCAAAGGACCGCGGACCCCGGTAACCTTGCAGTATCCGCCCACGCTGCAGCCTGCTCTTCTTTTCTTTGTACGGCCTTCCGACAAATTAAAAGGAGAGAATTTTTTATGTCAAAAAGCAAGAAAACCTTAATCGCCGTTGCGATTCTTTTAGTCCTCGTAGCGGCTGTCGCACTCATCTGGCACTTCGCCAATCCCGCAAATGACGCAAACAGCGCCGACAAGACCATTTCCGTTGTTGTTACTCACGCTGACGGCAAGAAAGCTGACTTCAGCATAGCCACGAACGAAGAGTTCCTGCGCGGTGCGCTTGAGCAGGAAAAGCTTGTTTCCGGCGATGAAAGCGAATACGGTCTGTTCGTCAAGACAGTTGACGGCGAAACCGCAGACGACGCAAACCAGGAATGGTGGTGCATCACCAAGGGTGGCGAGATGCTCAACACCGGTGTTGACGATACTCCCATTGCAGACGGAGAAACCTACGAGCTTACACTGACAGTCGGATATGACTTCTGATATTTCACTGCGTGAAATGTGCCTTCTGGCGCTTATGGCCGCGCTTATGGTCGCATCTCAGGTTGCGCTTGCGGCTTTGCCGAACATACACATTGTTGCGCTGCTGATTATCATCACTGCGCTGTGCTTTTCATGGCGTGCTCTGTTCTCTGTTGCAATTTTTGTTCTGCTTGAGGGACTTATATACGGCTTCGGCATATGGTGGATAAGCTATATCTACATATGGGCTTTGCTTGTGCCTGTCGTTATACTGTTCCGCAACAATGACTCTGCAATATTCTGGGCGGTAGTTGCAGGTCTGCACGGACTGTTTTTCGGAGCGCTTACTGCGATTCCGTATCTGTTTATAGGCGGTTGGGAGATGGCGGTGTCCTACTGGGTTGCGGGAATTCCCTTTGACCTTGTACACTGCGCGGGTAACTTTACGCTTACCCTTGTTCTCATAAAGCCGCTCACCAAGCTGACAAAAACTTTATTGAAAAAGGGATATGCATAATGCATATCCCTTTTTTCTTTTTCACAAGCTTAAACCAAGAAAGTTTACAGATTGTTCAAATCTTTTTTCCGCCTTATTGTATAATACGCAAGGTTGATTTCCAATTACATTTTAAGGAGCGTTTTTGTGATGAATACTACTTACGATGTTGCCATCATCGGCTGCGGAACTGCAGGCATTTTTGCAGGCTATGAGCTCATTCGTCAGCATCCCGAATTGAAGATTGTTGTCCTTGAGCAGGGCGGCGATATCT
>JAZULF010000221.1:0-2347 GCA_045643645.1 Oscillospiraceae bacterium | reverse complement strand
AATATCGCGTAAACGGGAATTGCCGCAGCAATTGCAATTGCGGTTGTTTTCATAAAAGCATAATTCCTTTCGTTTCAGCTTACGGGAAGCAGTGCGCCCACGCTTGAAAGCAGCGAGAACACCACGATGAATATCTGGAAGAACAGCGGGCCGAATCTGCCGCAGAGGGGAGATGCGCCCGTGCGCTTGCGTGAGCGGTTGTAGGCAACGATGATGCCTATGCCCGTAACAACCTGAATGACGCTTGCAAAGCGCGTAAAGCCTACAAAGCTTGAAAGACCGAACAGCGCGAGAATTAGGCAGGGTGCGGAGGCTAAAAGCCAACTGAGATTCTTGCTCCAGCCCGTCTGCTCGCCGACAATGTCGCGCAGGTTGAGGGTGTTTGCCCAGAATGAGGTTGCAAGTGCGAGAAGCGTGAATATGTAGCCGACAACGCTTACCCAGCCGCCGAGATGACGGGAAAGGTCAACGAGTGCGCCGTCCTCGGAGATGCTGCTGCCTGCACCGAGCAGAGTCATGAAGGTGATAAGGAAGATGAGGCAGGTGTTGATGCCGAGTCCCGTTGCAATTGCCCTGCGAATGCGCTTGACATTGCCGTTCAAGCCCTTTACAACCTGCGGAGTACTCATTACGGCAGAAAGCGAAAAGCTAATCATACCGAAGAGGGCAAGTGCGTTATTGAAGCCCTGCCAGCCTGTCGGCAGGGCGCTTTTCTCGGATAAAAGTGTTGCGACAAAAAGTATGCCGACAACGCCGACCATTGAGCCTACGGCAATCTTTTCGCAGATGCCTACGAGTTTCATTCCGACGAAGACAACGCCTGCGCCGAGTGCGTAGAAAATGAGAATGCCGACAATGTCGGGCAGACCGAACCATGCGCGGAATACCGCGGCGGCACCCGTAAGGAAGGCGCTGACATTTACGATGACCGAAATGCCCAAAAGTATGAACGCCGTCCAGGTGAAGATGGTCTTGATTTTGCCCGAGAACAGCTCAGCGTCGAAGCACTTTACAAACTGTGCGCCGTTATTGTTGTAGGAAAGCTCGGCAATGACGAGGTGCAGCACAAGCGCAACTGCGTAGCCGAACAGCAGTATCCATATCATCTCGCGGAAGCTGTTGTGCGCGGCAAGGTAGGGAACGGAGAGTATGCCTGCACCGACACCGTGTCCGACGATTATGCTCGCAGCCTCAAAGAAGGTCAGCTCGGATTCGCCCTTGATATTTGGCATATGAATTACCCCTTCAGGATGAAATTTTGATGCAAATATTCTACCATAAGGGCAGAAAAATGGCAATAATGAGAAGAAAAGATGATATATTCTTATTTACATATTTTATGTGATGTATTATAATGCTTTTTACGAAAAAAGCATTGATATAAAAGCATTTTTTTACATAAAGGGATAAAGTGTAATGTCAAAAACATTGGAACAGATGAATAGGCAGAAGTTGCTGAGGGTTACTTGCCTTGTGGTGGCAGATGCCGTACTGATAAATCTTGCCGCATTTTTTGCGCTTTTTGTACGCTTTGAGTTCAGCTTCAGTGCACTTGCCGATTCGGGATATATCACAACATTTATGTCCTATGCCGTGGCTAATACCATAATAACGATTGCGATATTCAGCCTTATGAAGCTGTACAGCAGCCTTTGGGAATTTGCAAGCACCCCCGAGCTTGCAAGAGTATTTGCCGCATCACTTATTGCGGCAATTGTGTGCTTTGTCGGTATGCTTATATTCAAAAAGCATATGCCGCGCAGCTTCCCGATTCTGTATACGGGCTTCCTTACCGCTTTCAGCGGTTTGCTGCGACTTGCCTACCGTGATGTCCGCAGAATTAAGGCACGCTCACGCAGAGGCGAGAGAAGACGCACAATGCTCATCGGCGGCGGTCAGGCAGGCTCGATGGTGCTGCATGAATTCCAGCAAAGTGTCAACTCCGAAAATAAGGTAGTCTGCATAATAGACGACGATGCCTCCAAGCACGGCAGTCTACTGCGCGGTGTCAAGATTGTCGGCGGCCGCGACGATATTATCGGAATGGCCGAAAAGTACGAGGTTGAGGAGATAGTCCTCGCAATTCCGTCTGTCAGCCGCAAGGAAAAGCTGCAGATTCTCGATATCTGCCATATGACAGGCTGCAACCTTCGCGCACTGCCCGGCATTTATCAGCTCGCAAACGGCGAGGTAAGCATTCAGAAAATCCGCGAGGTTGATATTGAGGACCTCCTCGGACGCGATATCGTCAAGATAGACCTTGAACAAGTCGGCTCGTATATCAGGAACAAGGTAGTCCTCATTACGGGCGGCGGCGGTAGTATCGGCAGCGAGCTGTGCCGTCAGG
>JAZULF010000220.1:0-1842 GCA_045643645.1 Oscillospiraceae bacterium | reverse complement strand
ATTCTCGCCTATATCCGCGAGCAGAAGCACAGCCGCCTGTCTGTATACGAGGGCAGCATCGACAATGTCATCGGCATTCTCTCGATTCGCAAGTACATAAAGGCGTACCTGCACGAGTGCGAGAAGGTCAACCTGCGCGCGCTGCTCGACGAGGCATATTTTGTACATCAGTCAACAAACATCGACGACCTTCTGCCCGTAATGAGCAAGCGCCGTCTTAATATGGCTGTCGTTACCGACAACTACGGCGGCACCCTCGGCATCGTAACCGTTGAGGACATTCTCGAGGAGCTTGTCGGCGAGATTTGGGACGAGGACGATGTGGTCGAAGAGCCCTTTATTGCCCGCGAGGACGGCAGCTGGGACTGCGATGCGGAAATGGCTGTCAGCGATGTGTTCGAGCTTTTGGAGTTTGACGACCCCGAGGAGGACGACGAATTTACAAACAAGCTGCTCGGTGAATGGGCATACGAGCAGTTTGCCTCAATTCCGAAGGTCGGCTCGCACTTTGAATACCACGGCGTGTGCGTAACCGTATCCGAAATGCAGCACAACCGCATACTGCGGCTTGTTGTCAGCCTTCGCGAAGAGGGAGGTGCTGAGTAATGTATACCTACATCTATGTTATCGGCATTGTCCTCTGCATAATCGGCTCAAACTACTTCTCAGCCTCCGAAATGGCTTACTCGTCCTGCAACCGTATGCGCCTTGAAAACGCGCGCGATGCAGGCTCAAAGCGTGCCGCAATCGCGGTTAAGATTGTCGACCGCTTTGACGATACACTCTCGGCAATTCTAATTGGCAACAACCTCGTTAACATCGCAGCATCGTCAATCGCATCGGTGCTGACAATTCTGCTTGCGGGCAGCGACGAATATGCCTGGGTTGCAACGCTGAGCATCACCGTGCTGATTATCATCTTCGGCGAGGCAATGCCCAAGATAATCGCGAAGAACAGCGCAAACCGCCTTGCACTCAGCCACGCAAGATTTATCCGCGCACTCACAATCGTGCTGACGCCGCTCATATGGCTTGTTGTAGGTCTTGTAAAGCTCATCACCGTCGGTCTGAAGGGCGAAACCGAGGACACCGACGAGGAGGCCGCGGCAATGGAGCTTGCCTCCATCATCGAAACCGCCGAGGACGAGGATGTGCTCGACGAGGACCGCTCCGAGCTTGTTCAGGCGGCAATCGACTTCTCCGATGTCATGGCTTACGAGGTTATGACCGCGCGTGTCGATGTCGTTGCGCTCGACATTGACGATGATTGGAACGAGCAGCTTGCGGTCATTGAATCCGCGCCATACTCACGCATCCCCGTCTACGAGGACAGCATCGATAATATAATCGGCGTTCTGTATCTCAACCACTTCTTAAAGGCACTCACGGGCGAGGAAAACCCCGATATACGCAGCCTGCTGATGCCTCCCTGCTATGTCTACAAGACGGTCAAAATGCCCGCAGTGCTCAACGAGCTGCGCCGCGCAAAGCAGCACCTTGCAATCGTTACCGACGAATACGGCGGCACCCTCGGCGTTGTGTCGATGGAGGATGTGCTCGAGCAGCTTGTCGGCGAAATCTGGGACGACACCGACGAGATTGAAGAGGAAATTGTTGAGCGCAACGACGGCGAGTACGAGCTTGACGGCGACATGGTGATTTCCGACTTTCTCGAGCTTGTCGGCATAAACGAGCGAGATTTCGAGGCCGAAAGCGAAACCGTCGGCGGCTGGACAATCGAAATGTTCGGCGCATTCCCCGAGGTAAACGCAAGCTTCACCTACGAAAATCTGAGCGTTACCGTGCTTGAGATGGACGGCCTGCGAGTGGAAAAGATACTCG
>JAZULF010000219.1:0-11386 GCA_045643645.1 Oscillospiraceae bacterium | reverse complement strand
CCCGTTTCGCACATTGCAAGGCGCAGGCGCTTGCCGGAGGCAAGGGGTGCAATCTGCTCGAAGGGTGCGCCGCTTGTTTCAAGCTCCCATATGCGCTTTGCAGACTCGCTCTTATACGCGCGCTCGGTGTTTGTGAATCGGCGGAGAAGGAGCATGGTATCTGTCTCCTTTACATCCTTTGCCACAAATTCCTTTACGCTCTCAAGGGCAGGAGCTTCTTTTGACAGGAAGAAGCGTGTTCCCATAACAACGCCCTCAGCGCCCAGCATAAGAGCGGCCGCAAGACCTCTGCCGTCGCCTATGCCGCCTGCGCAGATGACGGGGATATCCAGCGCATCAACGGCTGCAGGACAAAGGCTCATCGTGCCGATATCGTTTTCGCCGACATGACCTGCCGCATCAAAGCCGTCGATGATGACCGCATCGCAGCCTATGGACTGGGCCTTCAGCGCATGCTTTACGCAGGTGCATTTATGCACGGTAATCATGCCGAATTGCTTAAAATAGGGCATAAGCTTATCGGGAAGTCTGCCCGAGGTTTCAATTATTTTCACGCCCTCCTCGGCACACACCTTAACATATGAGGGATAGTCGGGAGGCGCAAGAGACGGCATGAGTGTGAGATTTACACCGAAGGGCTTGTCGGTAAGCTCGCGGGTTTTCTTAATCTCTGCACGCAGCTCCTCTGCCGTTGCAAAGGATGCCGATGAGATAACGCCCAGACCGCCCGCATTGGAAACTGCGGCAACAAGCTCAGCCTTTGCCAGCCACTGCATTGCGCCCGACAAAATCGGCTTTTCAATACCGAAAAGCTCAGTAATCTTAGTGGTAATTTTTCTTTCCATAATTATGACCATTCCTTTCGCTGCGCTGCAAGGCACAAATGACCAATGAAAGGAATGGTCATAAAGTGCCATGTTTTTCGGTTGCCTCGTAAGAAGCGAGAAAAAAGGCTTAAATTTAATTGGAAAGTTTGGAAGATTCATCTTTCAAACTTATCACCTGTCAGTATTTGTTTCTGATATCCCAGATGCGCTGCTTCTCTGCCGCCTTCACAAGCTCATCGCGGAAGTTGGGATGGGCAATGTTTATGAGCAGCTCGGCGCGCTCCCATGTGGTTTTACCGCGAAGGTCGGCAATGCCGTACTCGGTGATAACAATGGGTGTGTAGCTTCTGGGCACGGTTACGATGGTGCAGGGGTCAAGTGTAGGTCTTATGCGGGATTTCATTGTGCCGTCGCGGTCGGTATAGGTTGAGGAAAGGCATATAAGGCCCTTTCCGCCCTTTGAGCGTGCAGCGGCAATGGTAAAGTCAAGCTGACCGCCCGTACCCGAAATGTGTCTTGCGCCTGAGCTTTCGGAGGCAACCTGACCGAACAGGTCAACCTCAAGAGCGTTATTGAGGCATACCATCTTATCGTTCTGCGCAATGATGAACGGGTCGTTGGTATAGTCAACAGGGGCAATCATACAGTCGGGGTTGCCGTCGAGGAAGTCATAAAGCTTCTTGGTACCCGTAGCAAAGGTGTAGACTATCTTGCCGGGGTCGGTGGTCTTATAGCGGTTGGAGATACAGCCGCCCTCCACCATGCTTACATAGGCATCGCAGAGCATCTCTGTATGCACACCCAAATCGCGCAGGTCGGACTGACCGATAAGCTGTCCTACCGCATTGGGCATTGCACCGATGCCGAGCTGGATGCAGGAGCCGTTTTCAATCTGCGACACCACAAGCTCTGCAATCTTTGCATCAACCTCTGTGGGAGGCGGTGTGGGAACCTCGAAAATCGGGCGGTTCGGGCCCTGCACAAAGGTATCAATCTGTGAGATATGGATTTTTGCGCTCTCCTGCGTGTAGCAGCGGGGCACGGTTTCGTTTATCTCCACGATGACATGCTTTGCGCGTTCCATATAGGCAGGAGTTATTGAGCAGGAGGTGCCGAGATTTATAAAACCCTCCTCATCGGGAGGTGCCGCCATGAGCATTGCAACATCAACATCGCCTACATATCCTCTGCGTATGGTCTCGGGACCGGCGCTGTAGTTCATCGGGATATAGCGGCAGAGGCTGCTGTCACCTAATTTGCGGCTTGCAGGCGAGAAATGCCAGTCATTATACATGACATGCTCCATCTTCGGATCGGCCAGCACTACTGCAGGCGGGAACGGGCAGGTTGTAGAGCGCAGAATTATATTCTCAAGCTCGTTAACTCTTTTTGCCAGCGCCTTGTCCAGATACATGGATGCCATGACGAACTCACCGTAGACTACGGTGTCGCCGCTTTTGACAATCTGTACCGCTTCGTCAGCGGTTTTGAATTTTGAATAGTAATCTTTCTGCAGGTTCATAATTCACCAAAAGGGCGGAGGCAAAAAGCACCCGCCCTTAATCCTTATTTTATCTTCCCTTGAACTCGGGCTTGCGTCTTTCCAGTGCCGCGGTAAGTCCCTCTGCACAGTCATCGCTCTGAGAGGCGAAAATCTGCGTTATGGACTCATATTCGCGGTTCTGCTCAAAGCTGGTGGAAACGGCATTGCGAAGCACGCGCTTCTGAAGCATCAGTGCCATTGCAGGACCTGCCGCAATGCGCTTTGCGTACTTTGCCGCCGTTGCAATAAGCTCGTCATGGGGAACTACCGCATTTACAAGACCGAGGGAGAGGAGCTCGTCCGCATTCAGAGTCTTTGCAGAGAAGAGTATCTCGCAGGCCTTGTTGTAGCCCACCTTCTGTGTGAGAAACCATGTTGAGCCGCTGTCGGGGCAGAAGCCGAGTCCCGTGAAGGAGTAGCCGAAGGATGCCTTGTCCGAGGCAAGCAGAATATCGCAGGCCATTGCAGTGGCAATACCCGCGCCATAGGTTGGGCCGTTTATTGCCGCAATCACGGGCTTTTTGATGTTGTACAGTCTGCGCACCATATCCGCAGTCATATCGACATCCAAAATTGCGACGCGCCTGTCCTTATTCATTTTGGCAAGCTCCTGAAGATTGCCGCCGGAGGTGAAGGCTCTGCCCTCGCCCGTGAGAACGATGCAGCGAACATCATCGTCGGCATCGGCTTTTTCAAAAGCGACATTCATATCAAAGAGAATATCTCTGTCATAGGAGTTGAGTGTCTCGGGACGGTTCATGGTAATCCATGCAACGCCGTCCTCAACTCTGTACATGGGAGTTCTTTCAATACTCATATCAAACCTCAGAACATTGCTGCCTTAGCCTTAAGGGTTGCCTCGCACTCAGCCATGGTATCATCAATGATTGCCTTGCAGCTCTTAATCTCGTTGATGCGTCCAATGCTCTGTCCAAGCAGGAATGCAGCGCCCTCACGGTCACCCTCGGTGAGTGCAACAAGAAGCTTCTTGCCGGAGGTTGCGCGGACGATTTCGGACTTAATTCTCTTGATTTCCTCGTTGAGCTTCTCCTCGTCATTTGCATACTGAACCTTGGTCAGCTCCAGCTCGCGCTCAAGCTCATCAACCTTTGCTACGATGGAGTTCTTTACGCCGCGTGCCTGCAGGGTGGAATTGCAGAACAGCTTGGTGTCGGTCTCGTTGAGCTCAACAATCCAGTTCTTGATATTGTCGTGAATCCAGCACTCCTCGGATGCCATGAAGCGAGTTGCCATCATGATGCCGTCTGCGCCGAGGCAGAGTGCGGATGCCATAGACTTGCCATCGACTGCGCCGCCCGTGGAGAGTACGGGGATATTGACGGTCTCGCAGACCTTTGCAAGCAGAACGGAGGTTGCAACATTGTCGTTCAGAGGATGTCCGCCCTCTTCAGCACCTGCAACGATGACTGCATCATAGCCGAGGCGCTCAATCTTTGCTGCGTGGCGGACTGCGCCGACCTTGTGGGTAATCTTTACGCCTGCTTCGTGGAGCATGGGGATGTACTTGGTTGCGAACATACCGGAAACCTCGATATTTGCAACCTTTTCCTCTGCGCATACGCGGAAGAAGTCATCAAAGACCTCCTCGGTGATACGGAAGGAGGGCATAAGAGTGATGTTTACGCCGAAGGGCTTATCGGTGAGTGCCTTGACCTCTTTGATTGCTGCGCGAAGGCTCTCGCCGGAAAGATGCTGGTCAGCGGTAATGCAGCCGAGACCGCCTGCCTCGGAGATTGCCGCACAGAGCTTTGCGTCGGTAACCCAAAGCATACCGCCGCAGATGATGGGATATTTAATTCCGAAGAGTTCGGTAATTCTGGTCTTCATATATTTTTCCTCCGTATTATTAATCAGTCAAGAAGCTCGAATACGCCTGCTGCGCCCATGCCGCCGCCGATGCACATAGACACGAGGCCCATCTTCTGTCCGCGGCGCTTAAGCTCGTTGAGAAGCTTCATAGTGAGGTATGCGCCGGTGCAGCCGAGGGGATGACCGAAGGCAATACCGCCGCCGTTTACATTTACTATTTCGGGGTTTAAGCCGAGGGTATCGATGCAGGCAAGTGCCTGAGATGCAAATGCCTCGTTGAGCTCAATGAGGTCGATGTCCTCAAGCTTTACGCCCGCGATTTCGAGTGCCTTGGGAATTGCTTCAATGGGGCCCATGCCCATCAGACCGGGGTGTACGCCCTTGACGGCATAGCTTCTGAAGCGTGCGATGGGCTTCATACCGTTTGCCTTTGCAAATTCCTCCTCCATGAGAATTACGAAGGCTGCGCCGTCGTTCATCTGAGAGGAATTGCCTGCGGTAACGCTGCCGCCCATACGGAACAGGGGCTTCAGCTTGCCGAGTATTTCGGGGGTGGTGCTGGGACGGGGGCATTCGTCGGTGTCAAAGATAACTTCCTTGTAGCCGGGAGTGCCGTCCTCGTTCTTGACGGGCATCTTTGCCTTGACGGGAATAATCTCGTCAGCGAACTTGCCTGCCTGAACTGCCGCAGCAGCCTTGACATGACTCTGTGCGGAGAACTCGTCCTGGCGCTGACGGGAAATGCCGAACTTTTCCGCAACATTCTCAGCAGTTACGCCCATGGTAACATAGTTGTCGGGATAGGTACCGAAGCCTGCCTTGTCGGGAATGGTGGCAACGCGGTGCATCTGTACGCGGCTCATATTCTCAATGCCGCCTGCAACGATGCACTTTGCCTGACCTGCCATGATTGCGTTGGCGGCGCTGGCAATTGCCTGAAGTCCGGAGGAGCAGAAGCGGTTGACGGTCTGACCTGCGGTGGTGAGGGGGAAGCCTGAGCTGTCAGCAAGAATGCGTCCGATGTTGAGTCCCTGCTCAGCCTCGGGAATTGCGCAGCCGCAGATGAGGTCCTCTGCCCATTCGGGATTGAACTGGGGATACTTTGCGAGGATGCCCTTGAGTACCTGTGTGCCGTAATCGACACAGCCTGTGTAACGGAGAGAGCCCTTGATTGCCTTTGCAATGCCGGTGCGTCCGTAGGCTACTATAACAGCATTTTTAAGTTCCATTGTTCTGCCTCCTTAGTTGCGAACGGGTTTGCCCGTCGCAAGCATTCCCTTGATGCGCTCGCCTGTCTTCTCGTTCTTGCATAGGTCGATGAACGCCTGGCGCTCGAGGAGAAGTACATATTCCTCGGGGATGCTTTCGCCTGAAAGTGCATCGCCGCCGCTGAGGATGCGTGCGAGCTTCTCAACGATAACTGCATCGTACTCGGTCATCATTCTGCCGCTGAGCATAACATTTACTGCGGACATAATGTGGGTGTAGCCGTGCTCACCTGAGGCAACGACCGTGCTCTTGACGGGAGCAACCCAGCCGCAGTCGGCAAGTGCTGCTGCGTACAGCTTTGCCTTCTCGAGAACCGCATCTGCCTTGGGAACGATAACATCTCCGCGGCGCAGATAGCCTTTCTTCATTGCGTCCTCTGCGCTCATGCTGAACTTTGCCTGAGCGATGGGGAACACTACCTTGTCGATTGCCGCAAGAATATCGGTCATCTGACCGTATTCAAGACCTGCGGTAGCGCGGAACAGAAGCTCCTTGCAGCCGCCGCCTGCGGGAACAAGACCTACGCCCATTTCAACAAGACCTGCGTACAGCTCCTGAGCTGCAACAACGCGGCCTGCGTGCAGGACGATTTCGGCGCTTCCGCCGAGAGCCTGTCCCTTTGCCGCAACAACAACGGGCTTCTTGAGATATTTGATTGCCATATTTGCGTCCTGAAGAGTCTTGACGCTCTTTTCAAGGACATCAAGCTGACCGCCGAGGATGGTCTGTCCCACTTCTGCGAGGTTTGCACCTGCGCCGAAGTTTGCACCGCTGTTTGCGATAACCATTGCCTTGAAGCAATCGGACTTCTCAACCTCGTGCGCAGCCTCGAGCATAAGCTCTGCGCTTTCCTTGCCTATGGTGTTTGCCTTGGTGCGCATACTGAAGCATGCAACACCGTCGCCTATATCGGTAAGGACTGCGTCCTTGTTTTCCATAATAATCTTATGCTCGGGAGCAAAGAGTGCAAGGTAGGGAGCCTTCTTGACAGAGCCCTTGTAGAACGCGCCGTCCTTTGCGAGCTTTTCGCTTACCCATGCGGGAATTTCATAGCCGCACTTTGCCATAAGCTCAACGATTTCCGCTGCGCCGAGGTAGTCAAGCAGCTCGAAGGGCCCCTTTACCCAGTTGTAGCCGCCGCGCATTGCAGCATCGATGTCCTCAAAGCCGTAGCTTATGGTGTCGCATACGCTCATTGCAAGCCAGATCGGCTCAAAGAGCACGCGGCGCACATATGCGGTTTCGGGCAGCTCGCCGAACAGCACGGTGCGAAGTCTTTCGCGCTTATCCTTAATACCTGCAATGGACTCAATAACTACCTTCTGTGCAGGTACATATTCATTCTTATTATAGTCCCATACGAAGCGGTCCTTGCCTACCTTCTTGTAGAAGCCGCCGTTTGTCTTGTTGCCGAGATAGCCGAGGCTGTAGATTTCGCTCAGCATCTTGGGAACATTGCGGTAGGGCTTCTCAAACTCGGGAACATCTGCGGTGTTCATATACTCAACGGTGTGGATGCAGATATCAAGTCCGACGAGGTCCATGAGCTTGAATGCGCCCTGCTTGGGACGGAAGATGAGGTCGCCTGTGAGGGCATCTGCATAGGGCAGAGGATAAGCAAAGTCCACAGTGGCGTTCATTGCACTTGTAAGCGCCATAGAGCCGATGCGGTTTGCGATGAAGCCTGCTGCATCCTTGCATACGATGGGAGTCTTGCCGTAGCGGTCATTAATGAGCGCAGAAACTCTCTCAACGGTTTCCGCGGGAGTCTTTGTATAAGGAATGAGCTCGACAAGGTCCATATAACGAACGGGGTTGAAGAAATGGATGCCCATGAAACGAGCCTGTCTTTCCTCTGCAAAGCCGTCAATGATGGATGCAATGGAGATGTTTGAGGTGTTTGTACCGACAACGGTGTTCTCACCGCAGTGGTCAAAGATAAACTCCATGGTGCTGCGCTTAATCTTCAGAGTTTCGGCAACCGCCTCGATGACAAGGTCGCAGTCGCGGAGCATATCAGCGTCAGCTTCCATATCTGCGCAGAATACGCCTGCTCTGATTCTTGCGGAATCGGAGCCCTTCATCTCGCCCTTCTTAACGAGAGTCTCAATAGCTTTGGCTGCGCGCTGGCGACCTGTCTCCTCGCCCTTGCCGCGAACCATAAGGATAACGTCAAGGCCTGCTCTTGCACCGCAGGCGGCAATTGCCGCGCCCATAGTGCCTGCGCCGACAACTGCCAGTTTTGTAATAGTCTTACTCATGGTTTCCCCTTTCAAATATGATAAATTGTTTTCATTTTCGTACTGTCCGGTCTTTTTCAGCCGATATTGCGCCAAAATTGGAATGACCAGCAAAATAATCATAGCATATGGTTTCTGGCATTTCAAGTGTTTTCTGTTCCTCTTTGGCCGAAAATTATACATTTAAGAAAAAAATGCTTGATTTTTCTTGTGGCAATAGTATATAATAGCCAAAGAAAGTTGATGAAAGGCCAAGGTCTGCCACCGAAAGTGATTTTATTGTCAATGTCAATGTGGTTCGACCAGATGAATTCCAGATGTTAATAGGACAAATCGAGGTCCCTACCCTCGAGGAATTACTTATAAGTAAAATAGAGCAGCAGATATTCAGCGGCAGATTGAAGCCCGGAGATAAGCTGCCCTCGGAGCGTCAGCTTCAGGAAGAAACTAAAATCAGCAGAAGCGTTGTCCACGCAGGGCTTGTAAAGCTTGAGAAGGACGGTTTTATCGAAATCCGTCCCCGCTGCGGCGCTTTCGTTACGGATTACACAGTTACCGGCACCTTGGATGCGCTCTACGCGCGCATCCGTCACAACGGCGGAGTTATGACAGAATCGCAGATTAACGCCTTTTTCGAGATGCGCATCGCCATTGAGGGTATTGCGCTGAGAAAAATCGCCGAATCCCATACAGACGAGGCAATTGCGGAGCTTGAATCGCTCATCGGCGAGATTAACGAAATCGTCGAAAAGCCCGCCCCCGACCACGAGGCTCTTGCGATGTGTATGTTCCGTTTCCAGCGCAGCCTCTGCCTGCACTGCAACAACGAGTTCTTTCCCCTGTTCATGAACGAGTTCAAGCCCATAATACTTCAGTTCTGGGAAGAATCAATCAACCTCTTTGGTCCGGCAAAAACCGCAAAGCTCGCAACAAAGTATCTCGGAGACATCAAGAACCACGATCCTGAGAGCGCATATCAAAGGCTCGTACGCAGCTCCGAGACCTACATCCGTCAGAGAGGCTGATTATTAATAAGGTAAGTCCAATTAATTTTACGGTATTATTATTTAGGAGGAAAAACAATGGAAGACACCAGCTATCTCGCCGCTTTAGACGCGGCTGCCGCAAAAAACGCGGAGCTCATGCGCAAGTCCTACGACAAAGAGATTCCCGAGAAGATTGTCTACGAAGATAAGCCGCTTAAGTGGTGGTTTAATCACTGGGCAGAGACTTATCCCACAAAGCCCTATGCAGTTCTCGGCGACCTCAAGCTCCCCTACGGCTACTGCAACGATGTAGCTCGCCGTCTGGCAAACGCTCTCCTCGCTCTCGGCGTAAAGAAGGGTGACCGCATTTCCGTCATGTCCCCCAATGTACCCCAGTACCTGCTTGCTATGCACGCTGTCTGGAAGGTCGGCTGCATTGAAGTTCCCGCAAATCCCCTGTACACCGTTCCCGAGCTCACCGGTCAGATGAACGACAGCGGTGCTGAGACCGTCATCGTTATGGCTGCTTTTGCTCCCAAGGCAATCGCAATGCTGCAGGACCCCTCCTGCACCGTAAAGCGCGTTATCGCTTTCCAGCTGCCCTCCGGTAAGGTTGAGCTTCCCGAGGTCGAAGGTCTGTATGACTTCAATCAGCTCGTTGAGTCCCATCCCAACACCGAGCCTGACATTGAGGTCAGCATGGATGACCCCGTCCGTCTGCAGTATACCGGCGGTACCACCGGCGTTCCCAAGGGCTGTGTTCTCACCAACAAGATGGTTTACACTATGGGTCTGCGCACTGCAATCTGGACCACCCGTAACTTCAACCTCGTTCCCAAGGAAGAGGTCGTAACCCTCGCAGCAATCCCCCTGAACCATGTCTACGGCTTCAATGTAAATGTCGGCATCACTCTGTGCACCGGCGGCACCGTTGTTGTTGTTCCCAAGCCCGCACCCGATGCACTGCTGGCTGAAATCATAAAGAATAAGCCCAACATCTTCGCGGCTGTTCCCGCAATGCTCATCGGACTTATCAATGCTCCTCAGGTCAAGGAAGGCAATGCCGACCTGTCCTCCCTCAAGGGCGTATTCTGTGGCTCCGCTCCCTGCCCCGTTGCAGTTATCGAGCAGATTGAGAAGCTCACCGGCGCTACCATCGTAGAGGGCTACGGCATGTCCGAGACCTCCAATATCCTCACCATCAACCCCATGGATATCCGCAAGACCGGCTCCGTCGGCGTCGGTGTTCCCGATACAGACCTCGTTGTCGTTGATGCAAATGACGGCAAGACTCCCATGCCCTACGGTCAGACCGGCGAGCTTATCTGCCGCGGACCTCAGGTCATGTCTCAGTACTGGAACAAGCCCGCAGAGACCGCAGCTACCATCAAGAACGGCTGGCTCTACACCGCAGATATCGTTGCAATGGACGAGCAGGGCTTCATCACCATTATGGACCGCAAGAAAGACATGATTATTGTCAATGGCTTCAATGTATTCCCCAGAGAAATCGACGAAGCAATGTTTGCTAACCCCAAGGTAAAGGAAGCCTGCGCTGTCGGCGTTCCTCACCCCACCAAGGGCGAAGCTCCCGTACTCTACACCGTACTTAAGGAAGGCGAGACCATGGACGCAGCAGAGGTGGAGGCATACCTGCGCAAGTCCCTCGCTCCCTACAAAATCCCCGTAGCATATGAATTCATTGCAGAGCTCCCCAGAACAGCAGCAGGCAAGGCAGACCGCAAGGCACTCGTCAAGATGTTCAAGGAGAAGAACGCCTGATAAGGCAATAGGAGATATATCATGTACGAAGGCAAAAACTTTCTTTTCTCGTTGGAAAAAGGTATAGCTGTACTCACTCTCAACAGAGGTCCTCTGAACATCTTTGACAAGACCTTCTATGAAGAGCTTGGCGAGGTTGAGGCATATATCGAGAAGCAGGAGGGCATCCGCTGCCTCATCATAAATGCAGACGGTAAGTGCTTCTCCGCAGGCATCGACCTGAACTATCTCACCGATGTTTCCTCCGAGTATGTTCTGGCAAAGCTGCCCTGGCTCCAGCGCATTTACGGCTTCTGGCAGGAGCAGAATTACCCCGTCATCGCCGCAGTTCAGGGTCTGTGCGTAGGCTCCGGTCTTGAGTTCATTCTCGGCGCAGACATCCGCATTGCTGCAGAAAACGCAGAGTTTGCTCTCCCCGAGGTTCAGCTCGGTCTGGCAGCAGATATGGGCGGCACCTCAAGACTCGCAAGACTCGTCGGTGTCGGTCAGGCAAAGCGCATTGCTCTCACCGGTGAGCATATCGGTGCAGAGGAAGCTCTCAGAATCGGTCTCGTTGAGGTCGTTGTTCCTCTTGAGGAGCTCAATGCCCGCGCAATGAAGATGGCAAAGACCATAGTTCGCAGCCCCGAGGCAGGTGTGCGCTTCGCAAAGAAGGGCATCAACCTCACAGATGAGGGCGGTCTGCGCGCAGGTCAGATTTTCGAGCAGGCACAGTCAACCTACTGCTGCGGCACCGAAGATATGCACAATGCCGTCAATGCCTACAAGGCAATGATTGCCTCCAAGGGCAAGAAGTAATATTCACCAAAGGTCAAAAGGACTGCGTAGTAAAACTACGCAGTCCTTTTTGCATTTCATATATGTTCTTTTAATGTGCAAATCGGGCAAAAAACGCCTAAAGCGAAAAAA
>JAZULF010000218.1:0-2398 GCA_045643645.1 Oscillospiraceae bacterium | reverse complement strand
CCGTCAGCAGCTCAAGTCAATGCTGCAAAACGGACTCATCGAAAAGGAAGAGTACAACATCATGCTCAAGCGCTACGGTCTGAAGTGATAATCCGATGAAGAAGAAAGACAATAAAAATTCTAAAAAGGCAACGACATTTTCCGTAATTTTCACAATCGTGGGCCTGCTTTGGAGTCTGTATTCTCTCAATGATTCGGTTGAAGGCTCGGGTGTAAGCTATATTTTTATCGTGTTTGTCGTCGCCGTAATTCTGATAATTATATTTGCGATTGCGGGCAAAAAAAGCGCCGCAAAAAATGCGGCAGATGACGATGATTTCAAGCTTGACGATGATGAGTTTATGCTCACCGATGAAGATTTCGAGGACGAGGATGACGAGTTATCTTCGTATGACCAAAAGCGGCTTGAGCAGCTTGATAATATGCTGAAAAACGGCATCATCGACAAGGAAGAATACAGAATGATGCTGAAACGCTACGGATTGGATTGACAATGAAAAAGACAGTAACCATATACACAGACGGAGCCTGCTCGGGCAATCCCGGACCGGGCGGCTGGGGCGCGATTTTGCGCTACAACGGACACTCCAAGGAGATGTCGGGCGGCGAGAAAAGCACCACCAACAACCGAATGGAGCTGACGGGTGTAATATCCGCATTGCAGGCATTAAAGGAGCCGTGCATAGTCGAGCTTTACTCCGACTCCAAATATGTAATTGATGCGCTCAGCAAGGGCTGGGCGGTTTCGTGGCGCAAAAACGGCTGGAAAAAGGCCGATAAAAAGCCTGCGCTTAATGTTGATTTGTGGGAAACCCTGCTCAGGCTTGCGGAAACCCACGAGCTGCACTGCCATTGGGTAAAGGGCCACGCGGAGAATGAATACAACAACCGCTGCGATGCCCTCGCAGTAGCCGAGCGCGAGCGCTTTTAATTTCGTTGCACCGCTTCTGCTATTCTTTACTGCCACAACCCGACCGTATACTGCCTGATAAAGTTTGGTCTGTCCATCAACCAATCGGTACAGACTAAGTCGGAAGAGTATGGTCGTGCTACCGCAGTAAAGATTACGGCTTGTGTATAACCGGATTTGAAAAAATGAAAGATTATAATCAATCACCGCTGAAAATTTTCATATCATATATCGCAGACCAGAGGAAGCTGTTTTTCATCGATATGGCATGCGCTACTTTAGTTGCGGCCATCGACCTCATCTTCCCCTATGTGTCGAAAAACAGTATGGAAACCTACCTGCCGCAGAGTCTGTACAAGACCTTTTTCATCGTCATGGGAATACTCGTCGCGGCGTATCTCGTGAAGGCGTTTCTGTACTATGCGATAACCGTAATCGGTCACCGCATGGGCGTTTTAATCGAGGCGAAGATGCGCGAGGATTTGTTCAGCCATGTGCAATCGCTTTCGTTTGAGTATTTTGACGGCAACCGCACGGGCACGATTATGAGCAGACTCACAAGCGACCTGTTCGAGATAACGGAGCTTGTCCACCACGGACCTGAGAATCTTCTCATCTGCACACTCACCATTGTGGGTGCAACCATTCTGATGTTCACGATTAACTGGCAGCTTGCGCTCGTGCTTGTTGTCCTCATTCCCGTGTGCCTTTGGTTTACCTTAAGTCAGCGCATAAAAATGCGCAAGGCGAATATTGAAGTCAAGCGAAAGACGGGAGTAATCTTCTCCGCACTTGAAAACGGCGTTTCGGGCATTCGCACCGCAAAGGCATTTGCAAACGAAAAGCTCGAAAACGAAAAATTCTGCGAGGCAAACGAGCTTTACCGCTCGGCAAAGACCGAGTATTACCGCGCGATGGGACTTTTCATGAGCGGCATGGAGTTTACGCTTTCGATAATGCCCGTTGCGGTCATCGCGGCAGGCGGCTTCTTCATTATGAAGGGCATGATGGGTTACATTGAGCTTGTGACCTTCACGCTGTATGTCAGCACCTTCGTAACACCCGTGCGCAAGCTCGCGCAGTTTGCGGAGCTTTATATGCAGGGCTCGGCAGGCTATGAGAGATTTCTCGAGCTTATGCGAACAGAAGCTAAAATCAAGGACAGCGAAAATGCCGAAAACCTCAGCAATACCAAGGGAAAAATCGAGTTTTGCGGCGTTAACTTCAGCTATGAGAATATCCCCGTACTGCACGATATAAATGTTGCAATCGAGCCTGGCAGCTGCCTTGCGCTAATCGGCCCCTCGGGCGGCGGCAAGACAACATTAAGCCAGCTTTTGATGCGCTTTTACGATGTCGACTCGGGCTCAATCCGCGTTGACGGTCACGATGTGCGCACACTCACGCAGGAATCGCTTCGCCGCAGCATCGGTATGATTCAGCAGGATGTCTATATGTTCGCAGGCACAATCCGCGAGAATATTCGCT
>JAZULF010000217.1:0-18109 GCA_045643645.1 Oscillospiraceae bacterium | reverse complement strand
CGGCCGCCTTCTTCAGCAGTATGGGGCTTGCCATACCAGAAATCTTTAATAAAACTCATATTACTTGCCCTCCTGGATCTTCTTGATCTCGATACTCTCTACGAAGGCCTGGAAACGTGTTCTGAGCTGACCGACAGCGGTGTTTATGTATTCCTTCTCGATGGAGCATACGGGGATACCGAAGTCACGCTGCAGGATGTAAGAGTCGATAACACGCTCGTAGGACCAGTACTCGCAGAACTTGTTGGAAGCAACGATAATACCGTCTGCATTGTATTCCTTGACCAGGTCTGCCAGCTTCTGCTTTCTTGCACGCATCTCGTCCTGAGGCATGAAGCGGGGGCAGTTGGAGGTCTTCAGGTAGTGGCGAGCGATTGCCATCAGAGGATCTTCGCCCTTCTCAACTACGATGGGCTGACGGCTCTCAACTGCGCCGTAGCAGTAACGGTCACATACGACCTCTGCGCCGCAGCTCTCGATGAGCTCGGTGAAGTAGGGGTCGTCGTTCTCGGAGCCAGCCAGAACGACCTTGCAGCGGAACGGCCACTTCTCGTCGGGCTTGCGGGTCTTGAGCTCCTTAAGGGTTTCCTTCAGCTTGGGAAGGATGAGGTACTTGGGGCATACGAGAGATACGAGCTGAATTACATGGAACTCGTAACCGGTGATAACGGGGTTCTCTGCCTTGCGCATATCGCCGATCTCGTTGATGATCTTGCAGACTTCGTTGTGCTGCTTGATAGCTGCGAGAAGAGCCTTGTCGGAAACGTCAACGCCGAGCTTCTCGTTCAGCTTGCCGAGTACATGGTACTTCAGCTGATCATAGTAGTACTGATAGTCGTTTTCGGTGTTCTTAAAGGGAACGTCCATAAACTCGCAGAAGAACTTATCGTTGTCGATAACCTTCATATCCTTAACGGAATCGAGGCCCTTCTGCTGGATGTGCTCCTGGAAGCGGCAGGTGACAGTGCAGGTTTCAGTTGCCAGCTGTGCATCGAGGAAGTTGTAGCCGCCCTCGAGTGCGCGCTCGAAGAGGCTGCGTCCGTAGTGGCAAACACGTGCGGACATGTAGTATGTTGCGATGTCGGGTGAGCTGCAGTCGGGTGCTCTCAGACGAACGGAGAAGCAGCCGGGCAGGTCGAGAAGTACTTCAGGCATGAAGTAGCAGGTGTAGCCAAGTGCAAACTTGCCTTCTGCTTTTGCTTTCTGAACCAGTTCATTGTTGGCTTCCTTAAGCAAATTCTCGAAATAAATCAGATGCTTGAGATCTCTCACGGATAACCCCCCATAATAAAAAATTTTTGGTGTGTTATTAAAGGGCATAATACGCCCATTTGTACTTATTCATTGTATCAAAATGTCATATTATTGTCAATTGCGTTTTAGTTACAAATGTATCATTTTTCGGCTGTTTTGAACGGTTTTAGTTATACAGTTGCGCTGCAAATGTCTAAATTGCATAATTGCTCAAAAAATTTTGAATTTTTTCAGCGCTTGCAGTGCAGCTTCCCTGTATCATCTCAGGACTCCCGCCACCCCTGCCGCTGATGCCTGCATTTATCTCTTTTGCCGCATTTCTCAGGTTTACGCTGCGGCTGCCGATTATGTATCTGTAGCCCGCTTCATCGCTTCCCGAGAACACCGCCGCTATTCCTCCGCACTTGCCGACTGCGGTATTGACAATCTCACGCAGTGCCGGCTCGTCCAGCACGGAGTCAAAGATGCAGATATTGCCCTCGGTCTGCTCTATTGCCTCTGCCTTGAAGCGTGCAAGGCTGCGGCTTAATTCCGCTATTCTCGCCTTGAGCTTTTCCTGCTCGGCCATTACGCGCTCAACAGCCTGCGCAGTCTCCTCACGCTTTGCGGAAAGCTGCACGGATATTGCCGCGTTGTTATCGTGGGTGGTCACATAGTTTTCGTAGGCATCAAGGCCGCAGAGCATGCTTATTCTGACGCCCTCACCGCCTCTGCGTCTGCGCTCGCTTGCGAGGATTTTGATTATTCCTATCTCCGATGTCCTGCTGACATGCGGTGCGCAGCAGGCGCACACATCGGTGTTCTCAATCTCGACAATTCGCACATTCTCCGTAAGCTCAAGCTTGCTGCGGTATTCAAGCGTTTTCAGCACATCCTCACTCGGAAAGCTCGCGGTTATCGTATAGTTTGACGCAACGGCATAGTTTGCCTCGCGCTCAATCTCCGCAAGCTGCTCGGGTGTGAGATAACCGTCAAAATCAATCGTTACAAAGTCGGCACCCATATGGAAGCCGATGTTTGAGTACCCATATTTCTTATGCACAAGCCCCGACACAATATGCTCGCCCGAGTGATTCTGCATTCTGCGGAAGCGCTGCTCCCAATCAATTGCGCAGTCATATTCCGCACCGGCCTCGAGCGGCTGGTTTACATAATGTGATATATCTCCGTTCTTTTCCTGCGTATCGATCACTCTTGCCTCGCCTATATAGCCGCTGTCACCTGCCTGACCGCCGCCCTCGGGGAAGAATGCGCTGCGGTCAAGTGTAACCTCATATCTGTCACCCGAGGCCTCACAGGCGGTTACACGCGCCTTGAAGCTTTTCATATGGCTGTCTGCGTAATAAAGCTTTTCTGTCATATCGCACACTCCGGTAATTTGGTGCCTTCATTATATCAGCTTTGCGCCGCATCTTCAATCGGGAAGCGAGCAAAATCCGAAATTAAGCGGTGTCATATCCCCCATTATAGAGGCGCGCTGAATCATTGTGTTGCCGTATTTTTCGCGTATTCTGTCTACTGTGGCATCTATTTTGCGTTGGCGGTTTAAGTTAACATAATCTATAAATATGTCAATTTGCTGTTCATCATCGCAGTGTACAAGCTCAAGTGCGCGCAGCCCCATACTGCGCAGCGGTGCGGGAAACTCGTGGCACTCGCGCAGAAGCTCCATTCCGTACTCAACAAGCTCGGTAGTTACATCGCTTGCATAGCGCAGGCGCATGCGATGGCTTTTCCATTCAAGCTCCGTATTCCGCAGCGAAATTTCAACCGTGCGGCACATGAGCTTTTCCTTGCGCAAGCGCGAGGCCACACTGTCGGCAAGCATAAGCAGCGTAAGCCGCGCCTGCTCGTAATTGTCGATATCCCACGCGGTTGTCATACTGTTGCCTATGGATTTAGGCGGCTCGCTCTCCCCTATTCTGCGCACTCGTGAGTTATCCATGCCGTTTGCGTATCTGTACATCACAAGCCCGTGCTTGCCGAAGCGTGCCTTCAGAATCTCGGGCTCTGTGTGCGCAAGCTCACCGATTGTGTATATGCCCATGCGGTGCAGAGTGCGGATTGTGCTTCTGCCGACCATGAGCATATCGTCGGCAGGAAGTCCCCACACCATCTGTCTGAAATGCTCTCTGTCGATAACTGTTACGGCATCGGGTTTTTTATAGTCGGAGCCGAGCTTTGCGATTATCTTATTCCACGACACGCCTACGCTTACGGTAAGCCCCGTTTCGCGCTTTACCCTCTCCCGTATTTCGTTCGCTGTTTTTTTCGCATCGGGGCAGGCTATGCAGTTTGTTATATCCAGCCAGCACTCGTCTATTCCGAACGGCTCGCACAGGTCGGTATATTCCGCGTAAATCTCGCGCACCATATCCGAGTCTTTGACATATCTGTCATAGTGCGGCTCAACGAGCACAAGCTCGGGGCATAGCTGCTTTGCCTGCCATATCGCCATTGCGGTTTTTACTCCCGCACGCTTGGCATTCTCGTCTTTGGCGAGTATTATGCCGTGGCGCAGCTCCTGCTCACCGCACACGGCAAAGGGTTTACCCTCAAGCTCGGGGTGGTACAGCCGCTCCACGCTCGCATAGCAGGAATTGATGTCCGAATGAAGTATTGTTCTGTCCATTTCGCTTCTCCTATTGAGATAGTGGACATATTATACTTCGCTTATTCGGATATGTAAACAGGTATTTTTATCTTTCTCAGATATTTTTCTTGCATTTTTTATCTGCATGCTATATAATGTGTATATAACTGATACGGAGGCACAATATGCACAAAAGTATAGGTGAAATTTTGAATACATGCCGCAGAAATCTCGGTCTTTCGCAGGGTGAGCTTGCGCTTCGTCTGTGCGATGAGGGCATAGATGTTACCAACCAGGCTATATCCAAATGGGAGAATGGCAACACCCTGCCGAACGCAAAGCAGTTCCTCGCTTTGTGCCGCGCGCTTGAGATTGACGATATAGGCGGTCAGTTTCTCGGCGGCGCCTCGGGCGGTCTTCTCTCGGGGCTTGACAGTCTTGGCAGAAAAAAGGCCTTGGAGTATATCGAGCTTCTGCGCGAGAGCGGCCGCTACTCGGTAAAGCCCGAAAAAGTCGTCATCCGCACTCTGCCGCTGTACTCTCTTGCGGTTTCCGCAGGCACGGGTCAGTTTCTCGACAGCGAGGATTATGAGATGACCGAGGTCGGTCCCGACGTCAGCGACAGCGCAAACTTCGGTGTGCGCGTTGCAGGTGACAGTATGGAGCCTAAATTCCACGACGGTCAGACCGTGTGGGTAAGTCAGCAGCACGACCTTATGACGGGTGAGATAGGCATTTTTCTTTACGACAGCTGCGCGTACTTGAAGCAGCTTGTTGCGGTTGATGACCACCTTGCGCTGCACTCACTCAATCCCGCCTATCCCGACATAGTCATCTCCCCCGAGTTACCGCTCAGAGTTCTCGGCAAGGTTGTCGCGTAAAAAACGCTTTCCGTTTTGCGATGGGCAGCAAGTTGTAATTTGTGAGAAAAAATCATGAAAACACCTGAATTAGAAACCGATAGATTGTTACTTAGAGCATTCAGGGAAACAGATGCTGAAGCTGTTTTTTATGGATGGGAAAATGATGAAGAAGTAGCAAAATATATGTTTTGGACAAGTCATAATGACATTGAAAAAACAAAGCAATGGATTAATTTTGAAATTGGTCAAATTGATAAAGATGACTGGTACCGTTGGGCAATTGTAAAAAAAGATACAATGAATCTGATAGGAACAGGCATAATCTATTATGAAGATGAAGTTTCTTGTTGGGAAATCGGCTATAATCTTGGCAGAAAGTATTGGGGGCATGGCTATACCCCAGAGGCTATGGAGAGAATACTTGCTTATGCCAAGGAACAGTTAAACATAGCAGAAGTGGTTGGCAGATATGCAAAGGAAAACCCATCCTCAGGAAATGTGATGAAAAAACTCGGATTTATATATGAAGCAGATATTCCTTATGAGTGCAACGAGGGGAAAGTTATGCGAGAAGGAATACAATGCAGATTGGTATTATAATTTAGTGTTTTTTAATAGATAAATCCCAGTTTGCAGCAACGAAAAAACCCGCCGAAAATTCGGCGGGTTTTGTGTTTTATCAAAAGCTTCCTTATGTGTGCATTTGGAATGCAGTTATTGTTTCTTTTTTACAGACCTTATAATCAGACCGATGCCGGCGCCGACAAATACCAAAACGGCAATGCCCGAAATAAATACCGAGTAAATCTCAAACATATAGCTTGAGCTCTTGCTTAATAGCACAGCTGCAAAAAGAAGTACGACTGCGGTTAACATAACATATATAACGGACTTCGTGTTTTTCAGCTTGAGCGCCGCAAAAATGCCTATCCAAAAGAAAAACAGGTCGCACACGATGACGGGGATATTAAATCCCTGCCCGAACCACTCTGCTATAATATCGAACATATTATCACCTCTGAACCAATTATAGCACATATGCAAAAAAATCGCCACTCAAAATTGAGTAGCGATTTTTTGATAGCTAATCAGAGAGCTGCCTTTGCCTTCTCGCACAGAGCGGTGAAAGCTGCGGGGTCGTGGATTGCGGTCTCGGACAGCATCTTGCGGTTCATATCGATACCTGCGAGCTTCAGGCCGTGCATGAAGGTGGAGTAGTTCATGCCGTTTGCCTTGCAGCCTGCGCTGATACGGGTAATCCAAAGCTGACGGAAGTCTCTCTTCTTCTGCTTGCGGCCGACATATGCGTAACGGCCGGACTTCATCATCTGCTCCTGAGCCATCTTGTAGTGGCGGGACTTGTTGCCCCAGTAGCCCTTAGCGAGACCAAGAATCTTATTTCTATGTTTGCGGGTCATCATTGCGCCCTTAACTCTTGCCATTTGTTATTTCCTCCTATTAGTAACAGTAAGCCTTACTTATTTGTAAGGAATCATCTTTTTGATGGTTGCCTCGTTGGTAACATCAGCGATAGCGCCGGAGCGCAGACGACGGCAGCGCTTGGTGTCCTTCTTAGTGAGGATGTGGCTCTTGTAAGCATGTGCGCGCTTTACCTTACCGGTCTTGGTGAGATTGAATCTCTTCTTAGCACCACTGTGGGTCTTAAGTTTAGGCATGTTATTTTCTCCTTCCGTATGCTGCTATTCAGGATAACCTGTAATAACCTTTTGATTTATTCTTCCGCAGGAGCGGCCTGCTGGGCCTGCTTCTTTGCGGCTTCCTTCTGTGCCTTCTTGACTGCTGCTGCAGACTTCGGGGACAGGAACATGGACATATTGCGTCCCTCGAGCTTGGGTTCCTTGTCGAGGTTGGCGGTTTCGGAGCACTTTGCTGCAAAATCGCGCAGAATCTGCTCACCGATATTGGTGTGAGCCATCTCTCTGCCGCGGAAACGGATGGAAACCTTTACGCGGTCACCGTCTGCAAGGAACTTGAGTGCGCTCTTGAGCTTGGTGTTGAGGTCATTCTCTCCGATGCCGGGAGACATACGGATTTCCTTGACTTCCATAACGCGCTGGTTCTTCTTGGCTTCCTTTTCTCTCTTGGCCTGCTCAAAGCGGAACTTACCGTAGTCCATAATCTTGCAGACGGGGGGCTTTGCCATGGGGGAAATCTTGACGAGGTCAAGCTCCTTCTCCTCTGCAATCTTAAGTGCCTCTTCAGCAGACATGATGCCAAGCTGCTCGCCTTCGTCGCTGATTACGCGAATTTCCTTGTCGATGATTTCCTCGTTGATTTCATGAGTTACGCTTGCGATTGTAAAACACCTCCAAAATGCAAAAAACGGATGCCTGACAGCATCCGCACGCAAAAACACCGCCGCACATCCGGCGTTGTTTATTGACCGAGGCGCGCCTTTTGCGGCCCGGTGAGGTCGGGGATGCCGTACCTACTTCATTTTCAGCTATATTAATATAGCAATACTTTCACTCTGTGTCAAGTGTTTTTTCCGAAATATCAATGATATTTTGCTCAAATGCGGGAAAAATAAGCCTCGGAGTGATGTGTTTGGAAATTTTATCGGTTTATGCCATCGGTGCAGGCATATATGCGCTGATTGAGCTTATGTGGCGCGGCTGGACGCACTGGACAATGCTTTTATGCGGCGGCGCCTGCTTTACCTTTATGTATCTCATAAGCGGCACTGCCCTGCCTATGTTGGCAAAGTGCTTAATATGCGCAGCTTTCATAAGCGCGCTTGAGCTTGGTGTGGGATATTTGGTTAACATAATATTTGGCTGGCATATCTGGGATTACTCCGACCGACCCTTTAACCTTATGGGGCAGATATGCCCGCTCTACTGCTTATTCTGGCTTGCACTGTCCCTGCCGGGACTTGCCGTTTGCAGACAGCTCCGGCAGCTTATTGCGTAACAGCACCCTCCGCACGATGACGGAGGGTGCTTTGCTTACTCAATAGTTTTCCTCGGGTGCGCCCTCTGCCTTTTCAAGCTCCATTGCAAGCTTGACTATGCGGCTTGTGCCGAGTCTTGTTGCACCGAGGGCAATGAAGTCCTCCGCATCCTCAATCGACGCGATACCGCCTGCGGCCTTGACCTGAACACGCTCGGGGCTGTACTTGCGCATAAGCTCAACATCCTCGCGGGTTGCACCGCCCTTGGAGAAGCCCGTAGAGGTCTTGATAAAGTCAGCGCCGCATTCGGCAACGATTGAGCAAAGCTTTATCTTCTCCTCCTCGGTAAGCAGGCAGCACTCGATGATGACCTTGAGGATTTTGCCTGCGCAGGCCTTACGGACTGCCTTGATATCGTTTGCGACATCGCTCCAGCAGCCGTCCTTTACCATTGAAAGATTGATTACCATATCAATCTCATCAGCGCCGTTTTTGACGGCATCAGCTGCCTCAAATGCCTTTACAGCGCTTGTTGCGTAGCCGTTGGGGAAGCCGATGACGGTGCATATCTTCAGCTTATCGCCTGCATAGCGCTTTGCACCTGCAACATGGCTGGGCGGAATGCAAACCGATGCGCATTCATGTTTTATTGCCTGGTCGCACAGCTTTTTTATTTCCTCTGCCGTGCAGTCAACACGGAGCAGCGTATGGTCGCAGAGTTTCAGAATTTCACTAATATCCATATCAAATATCCTTTCTGAAATTTGTTACCGCAATTATATTCCATCTGACCGTCATATTCAAGCGCTTGTCCTTAATATACTCTAACAAAATCATTTTAATTAAGGTCAGGATTAAACAATGGATGAAAACATAAGCAGAAATATTGCTCAGCTTTGCGGTGTTATCGCCGCTGCCCCCAGCTTCTCACATTCGGGTAGAGGCGAAAGCTTCTACACCTTTCCTCTTGAGGTTGCAAGGCTTTCGGGCGCTACGGACAGAATCAATATCATTGCGCGCGAGGAGCTTCTCAACAGTATTGAGCTAAAGGAGGCGGAGAAAATCCTCGTCACGGGTGAGCTTCGCTCCTTCAACAACAAAAGCGGTGAGGGTGCAAAGCTCGTAATCACCGTCTTTGCAAAGGAAATAAGCCTATGCAACGATGACGATATGAACGATGTGCATCTTATCGGCACGCTATGCAAACAGCCTAACCTGCGTATGACTCCGATGGGCAGAGATATATGCGACCTCATGCTTGCCGTAAACCGACGCTACGGCAGGTCGGATTACCTGCCCTGCATAACATGGGGACTAAAGGCGCGCGAGGCTGCCGAATGGGACACGGGCACGGTGGTCAGCCTTGACGGGCGGATTCAAAGCCGCAGCTACATAAAAATTATCGGCGGCGAACCCGTTGAGAAAACCGCGTACGAGGTATCGGTAACAGATATAAGTGAGTTTACATAATATATCACCCTGCTGATTTCAGCAGGGTGATTTTTACGGATTTACTTTCTCGGAGGAATGACCTCTATCCAGTAGCCATCGGGGTCTTCTACAAAATAAATGCCCATTGAGGGATTTTCAAAGCAAATGCATCCCATTTTTTCGTGCAGGTCGTGTGCCTTTTCCATATCCTCGGCAACGAATGCGAGGTGGAATTCCTGCTCGCCGAGGTCATAGGGCTCGGTTCTGTCGCAAAGATAGGTCAGCTCAAGCTGAAAATCGGTAACACCGTCACCGAGATATACCAGCTTGAAGCTGCCGTCGGAAGCTAACTTCTCGCGTACGGGCTTTAAGCCGAATGCCTCATCATAGAATTTAAGGCTGCGTTCAAGGTCAAAAACATTGAAATTGAAGTGGTTAAAGGAAAACATTGCGCACCTCCGTAATTTATTTGATTCCATTATAATTGCCCCGCTCGCACTTGTCAAAAAGTTATTGGAATTACGGGCAATTGAGTTTATAATGAAGGTATAAAGATTTAGGAGTACGCTATGAAGCTTGCACTTACAGATAAATATCTGCCGCAGGACGACATTTTCCTGTTCAACACGGGCGATGCCAGAAAGGCATGGCTGCTTTTCGGCTGCCGTTACATAGCCGAAATCAAAATGCACCGCTTCGTAGTATGGGCACCTAACGCGCAGGCTGTGAGCCTTGTCGGTGATTTTAATGGCTGGAATGCCGATGCAACACCGATGGAAAAGCACGGCTGCGTATGGGTATGCTTTGTAGATGGGCTTAAAAACGGCGACCTTTACAAATACTGCGTAACCCACAAAAACGGCAAAAAGGTATTCAAGGCAGACCCCTTTGCCTTCTATTCACAGACAGGTATTGAAACCGCCTCACGCGTATGGACGGGAAGTCATGTATGGCGCGATGCAGAATATATCGAAAAACGCTCAAGGCGCAATGCCTTTGCCGAGCCTATGTCGGTATATGAGCTGCACCTCGGCTCATGGAAAACCGATGACAACGGCAAGGCAAGCTATGCCGAAATCGCACCGAAGCTCGCTGAGTACTGCCTTGATATGGGTTACACCCACATTGAACTGCTGCCGCTTACCGAATACCCCTACCCTGCTTCATGGGGTTATCAGGTTACGGGCTACTATGCGCCCACCTCGCGCTACGGCAATCCCGATGAGTTTGCCGAGTTTATTGACACCATGCACACCGCGGGCATCGGCGTAATTATGGACTGGGTACCTGCGCATTTTCCGCGCGATGAGCACGGTCTTGCCGAATTTGATGGCACACGCCTTTTCGAGTGCAAGGAAAAGCGTATGGCAGACCACCCCGAGTGGGGCACCTTGATATTTGACTATGATATGCCCGAGGTGCAATCCTTCCTCGTATCCTCGGCATGCTCATTTTTTGAAAACTACCACATTGACGGCATCCGCGTTGACGCTGTCAGCTCCATGCTGTATCTCAACTACGCACGCAAGGAGGGTGAATACACCCCCAACCGCGAGGGCGGAAACATCAATCTCGGTGCCGTTGAGTTTCTAAAGAAGCTGAACACCGCCGTGATGACCGAGTATCCCGGCGTTATCACCGTTGCAGAGGAGGCCACCTCCTACCCCATGGTTACCATGCCGCCTGCACTCAACGGTCTCGGCTTCAGCTTCAAGTGGGATATGGGATATATGCACGACACACTCGACTACTTCTCCCTTGACCCGCTGTTCCGCTCGGGAAATCACGATAAGCTCACATTCTCGATGATGTATGCGTTTTCCGAGAACTTCATTCTCGCCTACTCTCACGATGAGGTCGTACACGGCAAAAAGTCGATGCTCGATAAGATGCACGGCAGCTACGAGCAGAAGTTTGCAACCCTGCGTAGTCTGTACGGCTATCAGTTTGCCCACCCAGGCAAAAAGCTGAGCTTCATGGGCTCGGAGTTTGGTCAGTTCATCGAGTGGAACTACGAAAAAGAGCTTGACTGGCTGCTGCTTGACTACCCCATGCACGATAAGCTGCGCGAATACTGCAAGGCACTCAATATGCTCTACCGAAGCTGCCCCGCGCTGTATGAGTGCGATAAATCCTGGGACGGCTTTACCTGGCTGAATGTCAACGACAAGAACGCAAGCTCAATTGCGTTTCTGCGCTCGGCAAAGGCCGAAAGCGAAAGCTATATTGTATGCGCCTGCAACTTCATACCGAACGAGCACAAGGGCTTTGTAATCGGTCTGCCGCATCGCGGCACGCTGCGCGAAATTCTCTCAAGCGATGATGTGCGCTTCGGCGGATGTGGTTTACATAATGCAGATTTGATAAATAGCCGCGATATCGGCTTTAACGATTTGCCTTACAGCGCGGAGATTAATCTGCCGCCGCTGTCCACCGTATATTTTGAATACATTCCGGAAAGGGTGTCTGAAGATGATGAATAAGGAATTCAAGGAAATTCTGAATAAAAAAGGTCTCGCAAAGCTTCCCAATGTTCTGCTTGCGGCCGCTGAATGCGCCCCCTTATCCAAGACCGGCGGTCTTGCCGATGTTGTCGGGACTCTGCCGAAATCGCTTAAAGAGCTTGGAATTGATGCAAGAGTTATCACTCCCTACCACCGCTGCATCAAGGATAAATATGCCAACAAGGTCGAGCATCTGTTTGATTTTTATGTAAACCTCGGCTGGCGCACTCAGTACTGCGGCATTGAGCGCCTTATGCTTGACGGTGTATGCATCTATCTTGTGGATAATGAGTTCTACTATGGCGACAAAATCTACAAGGGCGGCTTCGAGGAGGGTGAGCAGTATGCATTCTTCTGCCGCGCCGTGCTTGAGGCTATGCCGCAGCTTGATTTTGTACCCACGGTTGTACACTGCAACGACTGGCACACGGCTATGCTGCCCATGCTTGCTAAGACGCAGTACAAGGGCAAAATTCAGGAAAATTGCAAGTGGCTGCTCACCATACATAACATTGCATTTCAAGGAAAATTCGGCTTTGACTGTGTTCAGGACCTGCTCGGAGTCGATGAGTGCTACTACACCTCCGAATATATGGAGCTTAACGGCTGCGCAAGCTTTCTCAAGGCAGGCTGCGTATTTGCCGACCGGATAAACACCGTAAGTCCTACCTACTCCGAGGAGATTAAAACCGCTTACTTCGGTGAGGGTCTTGAGGGCATTCTTCGCGCACGCTCGCACGAGCTTTCGGGTATTATAAACGGCATTGATGTAAAGAGCTTCAACCCGTCTGATGACCCTGCAATTGCGGCAAATTACAGTTCTGCTTGTCCCGATGGAAAGAAGTTATGTAAACAAGAGCTGCAGGAGATGATGGGACTTGAGCAGCGCGGGGATGTGCCGCTTTTCGCTATGGTAACACGCATGACCGAGCAGAAGGGCTTTGAGCTTGTTGAGTTCATGCTCGATGAGCTTATGCAGTACAACGATATGCAGTTTGTCATGCTCGGCACGGGTGACAAGGAATATGAGGACTTTATGCGCGGCGCTGAGGAACGCTATAAGGGCAGGCTCTGCGCCTACATCGGTTATAACGAAGAGTTATCTCACAAGGTATACGCAGGTGCTGATTTTCTGCTTATGCCCTCGCGCTTTGAGCCCTGCGGTCTGTCACAGATGATTGCAATGCGCTATGGCACTCTGCCCGTTGTGCGCGAAACCGGCGGTCTGAAGGACTCCGTTATGCCGTACAACAAGTTCACCGGCGAGGGTACGGGTTTCTCCTTTGCCGACTTCAACGCGCACGAGATGAAGGACGCAATTCTGCTTGCAATTGATTGCTTTGGCAAGCCCGAGGTTATGAAATCCCTTGTACGCAGCGCAATGGAGGCTGATTTCAGCTTTAACAAGTCTGCCGAAGAGTACGCGAGGCTGTATATATGTATGCTTTGACGCGCAGTATAAAAACCTATGCAGGCTATGACGAGCATTGGTCGGATGACGGCAAGCTCAGCATAAGCTACTACGGTGAGCGCAGCTACGATGTCGTTTTTGACGGAGTTAGCTGGATAGCCGAGTGCTGCGAGGATGAGCATACCGCGCAGTATCTGTGCTCTTCCACAGCGTTTGAGCATGCTATCTCCGAGTGCGGAAAATACGGCTTTGAGCTTTCGGATGTTCACGAATTTATACCCAAAAAACGCGATAAACTCATACCGTCCGAGCTTTTGCGGCAGCTTATGGACGATTGCGGCTTGGGCTTAGCCGAAGCCTGCATGATTATTGTTCGCTGCTTCGGGACCGAATTGAACGCTCAGCCCGAGCGTAATTGGCTTTATTCAGTTCAGCCGAGAACGGCGCATCTTGAATTTGTGCTAAAAGATGCTTTGCGCGACTTGGGTTTTGCGGTGCATAATGCGTATGATTTAAGCTGCAGAAATCCCCTTGGCGCTATCGAGGACGGTACAACAGTACGACTTTCCGTTCATAGCTTCGGCGGATTCAAGAGCGCTGTCGCCTGCATTTACGGTGACGATTTCAAGACCGAGCTTACTATGGAGTGCAGAGAAAATGAGTTTTTCTGCGAGTTCACTCCCGATACTCCCGCGGCACTCTGGTACCGCTTCAGGCTTGATGACAAGTGGCTTTGCGCCGACAATAGCGGCTATTCCGTTATTGCAGATGCACCTACCGAAAGCTTCAGACTGACGGTGTTCAAGCGCGGCTTTGAAACTCCCGATTGGTTCAAGCGCTCGATTATGTATCAAATCTTCCCCGACCGATTCGGCTTTTCCGATGATGGCACAGTGCAGCGCGGCATTGAGTATCACAAAGCTCTCGGGCAAACTCCCGAGCTGCACAAAAGCACAGACGAGCCCGTACGCTTTTTGCCGCGAGAGTTTGAAAAGGACTACTCCCCCGACGATTTCTACGGCGGCACTCTTCGCGGCATAACAAAAAAGCTCCCTTATCTCAAGGAGCTTGGCATAAGCGTTATATATCTCAATCCCATATTCGAGGCTCGAAGCAACCACCGCTATGACACCTCGGATTATTGTAAAATTGACCCGATTCTCGGAGATGTCAATGATTATGTAAACCTTTGCGATGAGGCCGATAAGCTCGGAATCTCAATCATTAATGACGGTGTGTACTCTCACACGGGTGCTGACAGTATATACTTTAACCGTTACGGAAGCTATAATTCATTGGGCGCTTGTCAGGGCGAGCACTCGGAGTTTTACAAGTGGTATGACTTCAAGCGCTTTCCGGACAAATACCGCTGCTGGTGGAATTTTGAGGACCTGCCCGAAACAAACGAGCTTGACCCCTCATGGCAGGAATTCATAATAAGCGGCGGTAACAGCATTGTGCGTAAATGGCTCAGACTCGGTGCACGCGGCTGGCGCTTGGATGTTGCTGACGAGCTTCCCGACGAGGTGCTGAGTCTTATACGCAGTGCCGCAAAGGCCGAAAAGCCCGACAGCGTCATTATCGGAGAGGTCTGGGAGGACGCGGTTATCAAGGAAAGCTACGGCAAACGGAGAAATTATGCGCTCGGCTATTCGCTTGATTCAGTTATGAACTACCCCTTCCGCAAAGCAGTAATCGACTTTGTACTTGGAAATTGCAGCTCGTTTGAGCTGAGGGATTTTCTGCTTTCGCAACAGGCTAATTATCCCGCGCCGATGTACCGCTCGCTAATGAATCTTTTAGGCTCGCACGATGTTGAAAGGCTTCACACTGCGCTTGCCTTTGACTTTGATGTAAACAGTATTGACCGCAATGCGCAGGCAAAGCTTGCACTTACAGACGAGCAAGCAGAGCGTGCAACGAAGCTGCAGATGCTATGTGCGGCTATTCAGTACTGCGTTCCCGGTGTTCCCTGCCTTTACTACGGCGACGAGGAATGCCTTGACGGTGCGCGTGACCCGTTTAACAGAGCGGCCTTTGAGCCGAGCGAAGTTGGTTTACATAAGTTCTACGCAAGACTTGCTGACACTCGGAACTCTCACTTTCCGCTTACAGACGGCACTATGGAGATAAGCACTCCCTCGCCCGATGTTATGATTATTACGAGGTCAAGTGAAAGCGAGAAAATTGCTTGCGTTATCAACCGTTCTGAAGATTACTTCACACTTCCGTTTGCAGCTTATGAATCATTGCTTTCGGATAGCTCCGGCTTTGTTCCGGCAATGTCTGTCGGTATATTCAAGTTGACATAACGCAAAAAGGCACAGTCTTAAACGACTGTGCCTTTTTGGGATAAAAAGAGAGAGAGTTATTTAAAGCATCTGATTTTAAGTTTACTGGATTTCAAGTCTTCTTGCTGCGGGTACTTCGGGAGTCTTCTTGGGCATCGTCAGGGTGAGGATGCCGTCAGCATAGGCTGCGGTGATTGCATCGGTATCAATACCCTTGACATTGAAGCTGCGGCTGTAGGAGCCGTAATAACGCTCGCGGCGGATGAAGTTGTTTCCGTCCTCTTCGTTTTCCTCGCTCTTGCGCTCTGCGCTGATGGTGAGGCAATCCTTGTCGATATCAATTGTGATATCTTCCTTCTTGAAGCCGGGAAGCTCTGCATCGAGGATATAGCTTCCGTCCTTTTCTGTGATGTCGGTACGGAATGCGGATATATCTGTGTCGTTCCAGAAGCTGCGGCTCATTTCCTCAAGCTCACGGAAGGGGTTGTAAGCGGATACACGGCGATAGCCGAAAGGCATAAGTTCAAACATAATAAATACCTCCTATAATTTTGGTGATAGTTAATAACTCGTTCGTTTGTTTATAACTTTTGTTTCTTGTTGTATATAAAATACCATATAATTATGAACAAATATAGTATTTTATATGAATAAAATGTAAACCTTAGCACTCTGATTCGCGGAGTGCTAAGGTTTATTGTTTTTCAGTATACAACAAGTCACCATATTATAAGTATGGCTGTTTGCGATTTTTTTATTCGCCGTTTTTATTAAGCGCCTTATGCTTTATAAGCACATACACTACAAGCGCAAGCGCTATAACTGCAATGACAACCGAGGTATACACGATTGCGTTATTATATGTATTGCTTACAGTGATTGCCTGCTGCGGTCTTTCGGGAAGCTGCTCCGTTGCTTCGGGAGTAGGCTCGGGAGTCTGCTCGGGTTCGGGAGTTTCCGTCGGCAGCGGATTAAGTATCATCGGGTGGTCGGGTACCTTCGGCGGTATTACCGCTGCGGGTACGCCCTCCGCGTCAACGAGGTCGGACATTAAAATCCATCCGGAAAAGCTATGCGCATTTCCGTTCTCGTCAGGCTCAAGCTCAACCGTTACATGCCCCCAGGGAACACTTTCCATATATGTCACGCGATATTCAATTACAACCTCTGTATCGTTATTAAGCAGCATATACTTGCCGTCAACGCTGCATTCGGGGGTTTCCCACGCGACAACATAGCCTGCTTTATTGCTTGCGTAGTAGGTTGCGCCGTCAATCTCGAGATTTTCGGGGTTATCCCACGGGTCAGCAACAGGCTTAATCGCTGCTGCAAGTGAAACGGATGACAGGCATACTGCAAAAATCAGTACGATTGCAATCGTAAGAAGCTTTTTTCTCATTATTCTGCCTCCTGCGCTTTTGCGCATAAGTGGAAGAATTATAGCATATAAATCAGAAAAATAAAAGTACTAATTTGTAAACTTGCTTACAGTGCTATAGGAACTGCGCCCTCCTCGATGGGGCAGACATAGCCGCCTGCGGCTTTTTTCTCAAACTCGGTCTTTGCATTTTCGAGAGCTTCGCCATCTTCAATGAGGTCGATTGCAGTTGCCGCAAGCACCTTGCCTGCGCAGAGCATACCCTTGTATGCGATGCTGCTCTTGCCGCATGCAACGGTCTGCCACGAATGCTCGGGCATACTGCCCGGCCATGTTACAACGGATATCTGCGAGGTCGGAGTCTGCCAGCTGACATCGCCTACATCGCTGCTGCCTGCAATGAAGCCCGTACCCGAAAACTGCGGCATAAGGAAATCATATATAGGCTTTTTCATATTCTCGGTTTTATCAATGACAAAATCTGCAATTTCAGCATTGAATGCAGCGCCTATGCCGGGAACGGAAGCTCCTGCAGGGAAGGTTTCCTTCATCTTTGCCGCAAACTCAAGCTCCTCATCGGTGTACTGCGGCACGCCGATTTCCTCGAAGTTCTTGTATAACAGCTTTTCAATCGTGTAGTTCGGCAAAAGCTCAGCAGTTCCGTCAATGAACACACGCTCGAAGGTCGTTTCGGTCATAAGGGCAGCGCCCTCGGCAATCTTATCAACGCGCTTCTGAAGCTCAATTGACTGCTTTACCTTGTTTGCACGCACCATATACAGAACATCCGCCTCGGACTGAACGACATTTGGAGAAACGCCGCCTGCATTTGTGATTGCATAATGTATGCGGCAATCATCGGTCATATGCTCACGCAGGAACTGAACGCCGATGTTCATAAGCTCAACCGCATCAAGTGCGCTTCTGCCCTGCTCGGGGCAGCCTGCTGCGTGTGCGGCAATGCCCTTGAATTTATACAGCACCTGAATTGACGAGTTGTTTGTACCGGTGCGCACCTCGTTTACGCTTGCGGGATGCCACGATATTGCAGCATCAAGGCCCTCCCACAGCTTTTCGCGAGCCATGAATGCCTTGCCGCTGCCGCCCTCTTCACCGGGGCAGCCAAAGAACATTACCGTTCCGGAGCAGCCGGACTCTTCAAGATACTTCTTGACAGCCGCCGCTGCTGCAAGCGAGCCTGCGCCGAGCAGGTTGTGTCCGCAGCCGTGACCGCAGCCGCCGGAAACCAGTTCCTCACGCTTTGCACTGCCGGGTACCTGAGAAAGACCCGTGAGTGCATCGAACTCACCCAGAATGCCGATCACCGGCTTGCCGCTGCCGAAGCTGGCAGAGAAAGCGGTTTCAATGCCGTTGATGCCGTGCTGCACTTCAAAGCCGCACTTTTTGAGTTCCTGTACATACAGCTCTGCGGATTTGAACTCCAGCAGAGACAGTTCCGCAAACTCCCAT
>JAZULF010000216.1:0-5872 GCA_045643645.1 Oscillospiraceae bacterium | reverse complement strand
AAGGAGTCGTTCATCGTTGTCGGCATACTGCTGATAATCGGCTGTCTTACGGGTATGTGGCGTATGAGCGGCACGGTCGCGTATTTTGTCACGCTCGGTGTTTCCGCAATTCCGCCGCAGGTGTTCATTCTGGCGGCATTTCTTATGTCCTCACTTATGGCATATGCCCTGGGCACAAGCTTCGGTGTTACCGCAACCGCGGGCGTTATTCTCATGAGCATTGCAAACGCAGGCGGAGTCGACCCCGTGCTTTCCGCAGGCGCGATACTCTCAGGCGTGTATGTCGGTGACAGAGGCTCGCCTGCAGCCTCAAGCGCAAACTTGGTTGCGGTGCTTACGCATACCGATATGCGCAAAAATGTCCGCGAGATGCTGAAAACCTCAATTGTGCCGTTTCTGCTTTGCTGCCTTATCTACGGTCTGCTTTCGCTTAAAGCGCCTATGCAGAGCGTTGATACGGAGATACTCAATATGCTCGGTGAGGAATTTGCGCTCGAGTGGTACTGCATAATCCCCGCGGTGCTGATGATAGTGCTGCCCTTCTGCAAGCTGAGCATAAAGCTTTCAATGGCGGTCAGCCTTGCCGCATCGGTTGCCGTTGCAATGCTCGTGCAGCAGGTAAGCCTGCTTGAATGCTTTAAGGTTATGATACTCGGCTACACCGCAAATAACGCCGCACTCACGGATATGATTTCCGGCGGCGGTGTTGTTTCAATGCTTGAGATTTGCGGAATTCTGATGCTCTCGTGCAGCTACGGAACAATATTCGAGGGCACGGGACTCATAGCCTCGGTAAACGAAAAAATCTGCGGTATTGCAGATGAAATCGGACGCTTTCCCGCAATGCTCCTGCTCGGTGTGCTGACTCCTGCGGTGCTGTGCAATCAGACGGTTGCGACCATAATGCAGAGCAATCTGTCAAACGGCTTGTACGGTGACAGTGAGGACGAGAAAAACAGCAAGATGATAGACATCGAAAACTCGGTCATACTCATTGCGGGACTTATCCCGTGGTGCATAGCCTGCTCGGTGCCGCTTGCAATGCTGAATGCCGACGCAAGGGCAGTTCCCATGGGCTTTTATCTGTGGCTTGTGCCGCTGTGGTGGCTGATAAGAAGCAAAATGAAAAACAAAGCAAGAGTCTCGAAGTGAAATCACTCCGGGACTTTTTCATTGACATTATTATCAAAAGTACTAAAATAATATTAATGAAAAACCTCTGAATACCAAGGAGGAAGTAATATGAAAATTGATAAGACACTAATTAAAAAAGCAGCAAAAAAGCTAAGACAGCTCAGCGGAGTAAACTACTCCGGTGTGCTTTGGAATAAGTATAATAGCGAATACGCCAAGTATGAAAAGGAGTTTCCTTATGTGTTTCCGTGGTCAAAGGCGGAAAAGGAGGATTTGCCCCGCTATGTAAAGGGCAGTGACGGCTATTGGTACAATCCGCAGGCGGCGGAAAGCGGCAAGGCAATTCTGTCCTGCACGGGTGACCTTATGTGCGAGCCGGGTCAGCACAGAGAGTACAGATTCGGTGACAGCTACTTCTTCCATCCGCAGTTCAAGTTCGTAAGGGATATATTCAAAAGCTCCGATTTTGTCGTCGGCAATCTTGAAACAACGCTTACGGATACCACACCCTACGCGGGTGAGGTGCATAGGCTTGAGGGCGGCGGTTATCACTGCAATGCGCCCGCCTGCTACCTCGATTCAATCCGCTATGCGGGCTTTGACGCGCTTGTCAACGCCAACAACCACAACTGCGACTCCGCGGTTACGGGACTTATGGATACGCTTGACGCGCTTGACGAAAAACGCTTTATGCATACGGGCACCTTCCACCCGACGGGTGATGAGCGCGTGCTGTATGTAAAGGTCAACGGCATAAAGCTCGGCATCATATCGTATGCAACCTATTTCAATAAGATAGAAACCAACTTCACAAAGCTCGGCAGGGATACCCTCCTCAACGCCTACTCAAAGGAGAAGGCGCAGGCGGATATCGCTAAGGCACGCAGTCGCGGCGCGGAGTATGTGATAGTGTACATTCACTGGGGAAAGGAATACACCCATTCCGTTTCCGATACTCAGAAGCAGTGGGCGCAGGAGCTTGCGGATGCGGGCGCGGACTACATTGTCGGCACTCACACCCATTGCCTTGAGCCTCACGATATTGTGACCGCCGCTGATGGCAGAAAGGTACCCGTCGTTTATTCGATGGGCAACTTCGTCACAACCGAGTACAGAAACATCAGCAAGCACACGGGCATTCTGCAGCTTGTGCTTGAAAAAACCGAGGGCAAGGTCGGACTCAGGAGCGAGTCGTTCATACCCTGCTATGTGTTCAATGAGTTCAAGGCAAGCAAATATGCGGCAGTGCCTGCGGATATAAGACTCAACGGCGGCTATATCAGCCAGACACTCAGCTCCGCGGATAAATATGTCCGCGAGGTAATCGGTGACCTTCCTGTGCTTGAAACCGCAGCTATTACAATCAGCGAGCTGTGTAAGGTGCTTGGCGCAGAAATGCCCGAGGGCATTGCGGACAGAGCGCTGTCCCGACTTTGCAGTGCAGCATCGAATATAACCGACGGCTCAGGCTACTTTGCCGTTGCGGCTGATGAGGATGCGGAGCTTGAAAAGGCGCGCAAGAAGGGCGCCGCAGTTATTATAACCGACCGTCAGGTCGGTGAGCTTCCGTGCATTGCCGTTGACGATGTGGACGAAGCCTACTGCAAGGCATACTCCCATATCAGAAGCCGCTTTGATTGCAAAACAATTGCGGTCACGGGAGCAGAGCGCAGAAGCGAAGCGAAGGAAATTCTCGGAAAGCTCATCGGTAAAGACTACATCAGCCTTTGCTCACCCGAAAAGTGGGATAGCAGACACTCGGGTATGCTTGTAATGCAGCAGCTGCGCAAGTATCACGAGGTGTATATTCAGGAGGTCAGCGCAGACGAAGATAAGTCTGCCGCGATGATGTCCCGCGCAATAATGCCCGATTATGCGGTCATAAGTGATATCGGTCAGACCTCGGCTGAGTCACTGCTTGAGATTACTGCGGGTATGCGCGCAGGCGGCGTGTTATTCGTAAACGCCGATGATGCGCAGCTTATGGGCAGTGTGCGCAGCTATGCGGCTGATAAGCTTCGCGTTGTCACCTTTGGCATAAATGCCGAGGCTGATTTCAAAGCAGAAAAGCTCCGCAGCGATGGCGAAAAGCTCCTCTTTGACATTGTGTACGGGGATAATCGCACCGCGGTTGAATTCCCGTATCCCGTAAAGACAAGCGCGTACAGCATTCTTGCCGCCTTTGCGGTCGGACTTGAGTGCGGAGTGGATGTAAACAATATGCTCAGCGCAATCGGCGGCTTTGAGAGCAAGGGATTAAGGCAGAATATCCTTGAATACGAAGGACTCAAGCTATTCATCGATTGCCGCAGCGCAACACCTGCTTCAATGCGCGCAAGCCTGGAAGCCTTCAGCGCAATGCCCGTTAAAATGGGCGGCTCACGCATTGCGGTGCTCGGAGATATGCAGCCCTGCGAAAACAGCAAGGAGGAGCATATCAGAATCGGTCAGCTTGCGGCAACAATGAAAATCGACTATCTGTTCTGCGTGGGCAGCGAGTCAAAGCGCATATGCAGCGCCGCAATCCAAGCAGGCTTTAAGCCGACATGCGTGAAGCATTTCAAGACAAAGCGCGCGCTCGAGCTTGAGCTGTACAGGCTTCTGAAGCAGGGTGACGCTCTGCTGATAAAGGGTGACCGCCGTATGTATCTGAATACAACCGTGCGCAAGCTCTTCGGCAAAAACTTCTATATGAATTAATTCAGCTTAATATTGCGTCATATCACGCAGGGAGATAACAATTAATGAGTCACTATACAGACGAATACAAGGCAAAGCTATGCACCGCCGAGGAGGCGGTAAAGCTGGTTAAATCCGGCGATTGGGTGGACTACGGCTCTAACAATTCGATGCCGTATGCTCTTGACGCAGCGCTTGCCAAAAGAAAAGACGAGCTGCACGGAGTCAAGGTTCGCGGCAATCTTACGCCCGGTCCGATTCAGATTATAGAGCGCGACCCCGAGATGGAGCATTTCGTTTATAACACATGGCATTGCGGCGGCTATGAGCGCAAAATGTGCGATGCAGGCAGAGCCTTCTTCACACCGATGCTCTTCCGCAATCTCGAGTGGTACTACAAGAATTTTCTAACGGTCAATGTCGCGATGATATCTGTTTCACCGATGGACGAGGACGGCTGGTTCAGCCTATCGGGCGCGGCAGGCGCGGCAAGTCCCGCAATTATGATTGCCGAGAAGATAATTCTCGAGGTAAACGAGGCAATGCCGTACATAAACGGCGGCGCTGAAACAAAGGTGCATATCTCTAAGGTCGATGCCGTTGTCGAGGCAGGCAGCAGACCGCTGCTAATGCTCCCGACACCTCCCGTATCGGAGACCGACAAGCTCATCGCAGGTCATATTCTGCCGTTCGTTCCCGACGGCGCTACGGTGCAGCTCGGCATAGGCGGTATGCCGAATGCCCTCGGCGAGATGCTCGCTCAGTCCGAGCTGAAGGACCTCGGTATGCACACCGAGCTTTGCTGTGATGCGTACTACTCGCTGTACAAGGCAGGCAAGCTCACCAATGCAAAAAAGAATATCAACACGGGCAAGGGCGTGTTCGGACTTGCCATCGGCTCGCAGGAGCTGTACGATTGGGTCGGCAGCAATTCCGAGGTGGAGGTTGCCCCCCTCAGCTATGTCAACAACACGGCGGTCATCGCGTCAATTGACAATATGATTTCCATCAACAGCTGCCTCAATGTTGACCTCTACGGTCAGGTCTGCTCCGAAACCGTCGGCACAAGACAGATAAGCGGCACGGGCGGTCAGCTCGACTTCGTAACGGGTGCAAGCGCATCAAAGGGCGGCAGGTCCTTCCTTTGCATGAACTCGTCATTTACGGATAAGCAGGGCGTGATGCACTCGAGAATTCTGCCGACCTTTACGGGCGGCGAGGTCATCACGACTCCGCGCACGCAGGCATATTATCTCGTCACCGAGTACGGCGCGGTTAATCTTGCGGGCAAAAGCACATGGGAGCGCGCGGAAGCACTCATATCAATTGCGCATCCGCAGTTCCGTGATGAGCTTATAAAAAGCGCGGAAAAGCAGAAAATCTGGCTTCCGTCAAATAAGCGTTAATGTGTACAAAATGAATTTTAGGAGATAAAACGAATGGAAAATTTAACATGCCAGGACTTGCTTGGTAAAACTATATTGGTTGGTGTCACCTACTGCACGGCAGAGGGTGAGCTTCTTGAACAGAAGCAGTTTTGGGGCACTGTGATTGAAGCAAATGAAAATGAGATTGATGTCAAGCAAAAGGATGGCAGTGTTTTCGCCCTGCCCCCTGACCTTCGCTCAACCAAACCTGCCGAAAAGGGAGAATATACTCTGAATTCTACCGGAGAGGTTGTAGTTAACCCTGATTTTACGAGCGTATGGATGGTTAAAAAGGATTCGGAAGAAAACTAAACCGTCTCTGACTTTTTGAGAAAAAGAATTACCCGCCAAAGGGCGGTACACCGTAGGGATTTATAGGTTTTGACCTGCCCTTTTCCGCCCATACTGCACAAAAAATTCCGGTAATACATCAAGTATTACCGGAATTTTGTTATTTGTCTGAGCGAAAAATTGCTAACTCAAAACTGCGTAGCACCTTGAAAGCTAAATGTTTTCTGCAAGGCGAGGCAAAAAACGCAGGAATACTTGATATGTATTCCGAGGCTTTTTAACGAAGCTTTGCGGGAAGCAGATACTTTCAAGGCTGTAAATCACTATGGTGCACCGCCCAA
>JAZULF010000215.1:0-2291 GCA_045643645.1 Oscillospiraceae bacterium | reverse complement strand
AACGCCCACGTGGGTTCGAATCCCAAACTCTCCGCCAAAAAAGAACAACACACCACAGGTGTGCTGTTCTTTTTTGGCGGCGCCTTAGGCGCCATATTATCCGCTTAGCTCAATTTTGTATGAGAGGGGATAACCAATCCCCTCTCATACTCTCCCCATGCATCTGTTAAACATGGATTCGAACCCGAAAGGGTCGGAGGGTAAGAAAAAGCAATCGTACCTATAAAGCTGAGTGATTAATTTGAATCTGATAAATAAATAGTATAAATTTCGAAAATATTCGATTATTATCTTGACAAGTCGGACTTTGCTGATATAATACATAGGAAAACTGAACACCTTATCAAGAGCGGTGGAGGGAACGGCCCTGTGAAACCCGGCAACCTGCGAAAGCGTGGTGCTAAATCCGGCGGTGATTATCGAGAGATGAGGCTTATAACCAAGAATTCAATCCGTCGGTAACGACGGATTTTTTCGTTGATATATCCAGAAGCGTGTTTGGTTAAGATAAAAACTGGAGGAAAAAGAAAATGAGCAAAAGACTGTTTACATCCGAATCCGTAACTGAGGGACATCCCGACAAAATCTGTGACCAGATTTCCGACGCTGTTCTGGACGCTATCCTTGAAAAAGACCCCGATGGCCGCGTAGCATGCGAAACCACCGTTTCTACCGGTCTTGTACACATCATGGGCGAGATTAGCACCGATTGCTATATCGACATTCCCAAAATTGCTCGCGATGTAATCCGTGAGATTGGCTACGACAGAGCAAAGTACGGCTTTGACTGCGACACCTGCGGCATCATTTCCAACATCGACGAGCAGTCCGAGGATATCGCACTCGGCGTTGACAAGTCCCTTGAGATGAAGAACGGAGAGGATGCCGAGCTTCAGAACGGCGCAGGCGACCAGGGTATGATGTTCGGCTACGCATGCAATGAAACTCCCGAGCTGATGCCCCTTGCAATCAGCCTTTCCCACAAGATTGCAAAGCGCCTCACTGAGGTTAGAAAGCAGGGCATAGTTGACTATCTGCGTCCCGACGGCAAGACTCAGGTTACCGTTGAATATGACGAGGCAGGTAAGCCCGTTCGCATCGATACCGTTGTCCTTTCAACCCAGCACGCACCCGAGGCAACCCTCGAGCAGATTAGAAAAGATATGATTGAGCTCGTTATCAAGCCCAGCATTCCCGCAGAGCTGCTTGACGAGGAAACTAAGTATTATGTAAACCCGACCGGCCGCTTTGTCATCGGCGGACCTCAGGGCGACTCCGGTCTGACCGGCAGAAAGATTATCGTTGACACCTACGGCGGCAGCGCACCTCACGGCGGCGGCGCATTCTCCGGCAAGGACCCCACAAAGGTTGACCGCAGCGCAGCATATGCATCACGCTATGTTGCAAAGAACATTGTAGCCGCAGGTCTTGCAGACAAGTGCCTTGTTCAGCTCGCTTACGCAATCGGCATTGCACGCCCCGTATCCGTTATGGTAGATACCTACGGCACGGGTAAGGTTTCCGACGATAAACTTGCAGACGCAGTCAATGCAGTATTTGACCTTCGCCCCACCGCGATTATCCGCGACCTCGACCTCAGAAAGCCCATTTACAGAAAGCTCGCAGCATACGGTCATATGGGCAGAACCGACCTCGGTGTACGCTGGGAGGATACCGACAGAGTTGACGCTCTGCTTGCAGCGGTAAAGTAATGCATATACCGACCTGTGAAAGCTCGCAGCTTGATATACTCAGCTTCGATGAGGCTCTTAGCAATTCGGGCAGCAGGGGGGATTACGATGCAGATAAGTGGTTGTATGTTCCCGACTACTATGCCGACTACCGATACATTCTCGGTACGCGCGGCAAAAATCCGCTGATTTGCATTGGCATCAATCCCTCGACAGCCGCACCCGATGACCTTGACAATACGCTCAAAAGTGTTGCAAGAATTGCGGCGGCAAATGGCTACGACAGTTGGATAATGTTCAATGTGTATGCCCAGCGCGCAACAAACCCTGACGATATGGATAAGACTCTCAACGATAAGCTCCATCGCGAGAATATGCTTGCCTTTGAGTACATACTTAAAAATGTAGGGGAGGGCATTGCTCCTGCAATATGGGCAGCCTGGGGCACGATTATCGAAATGCGCCCGTATCTGCATGACTGCGTGCTTGATATGGTCGAGCTTGGTCAGCGCTACGGCGCAAACTGGTTCTCGGCGGGCAAGAAGTCCGTCAAGGGACATCCGCACCACCCGCTGTATCTCCGCAAGGACGCGGCTACAG
>JAZULF010000214.1:0-6250 GCA_045643645.1 Oscillospiraceae bacterium | reverse complement strand
TGAGGGTATCCCAGTTATCAAGCTCCCCAGCGGAGAGGGCATACTCGGTGAAAGGCTTGTTCATGCAGTTGAAGACGATGTTGCGCTCGTCGTCACCCTCGCGGTGAGGCATGGCCTGCCAGATCTCGTCACAGGTGAAGGCGAGGATGGGGGCAAACATTTTGGCCATGCTGTCGAGGATGAGGTACAGGGCGGTCTGGGCGCTGCGGCGCTTGAGGCCGTCCTTTTCTTCGCAGTACAGTCTGTCCTTGATGATATCGAGGTAGAAGTTTGAAAGCTCAACAACGCAGAAATCGTTGATGAGGTGGGAAACAACATGGAACTCGTAGTTGTTGTAGGCTGCTGCGACCTTCTCGATGAGAGCGTTCAGGCGGGTGATTGCCCACTTGTCGAGAGCTTCCATCTCCTCGGGCTTTACGAGGTTGGTTGCATCGAAGCCGTCGAGGTTGCCGAGGCAGTAGCGTGCGGTGTTGCGGAACTTGAGATAGTTCTGTGAAAGCTGCTTGAAGATTTCCTTGGAGCAGCGAACATCGACATGGTAGTCGGCGGAGCCTGCCCACAGACGAATCATATCTGCGCCGAAGTCCTTGATGAGGTCAGCGGGGTCAACGCCGTTGCCGAGGGACTTGTGCATTGCCTTGCCCTCGCCGTCAACGGTCCAGCCGTGAGTGAGGCATTCCTGGTAGGGTGCGCCCTTGCCGAATGCGCCGACAGCAACGAGCAGAGATGACTGGAACCAGCCGCGGTACTGGTCGCCGCCCTCAATGTACATGGTTGCGGGCCAGAAGCCCTGGTCGCGCTTCATTGCGGCGTAGTGGGTGGAGCCGGAGTCAAACCAGCCGTCAAGAGTGTCGGTTTCCTTGGTGAAGTGGATGCCGCCGCAGTGGGGGCACTTGAATGCCTTGGGCAGAAGCTCCTCGGCTTCCATCTCAAACCATGCGTTGGAGCCCTTTTCCTCGAAGATGGAGGCAACGGACTCGATGCTGTCCTCGGTGCAGACGGGCTTGCCGCAGTCGGAGCAGTAGAATACGGGAATGGGGAGACCCCAGCGGCGCTGACGGGAGATGCACCAGTCTGCGCGCTCGCGAATCATTGCGCCCATGCGCTCCTTGCCCCATGCGGGCAGCCAGCGGACATCCTCGCAGGCAGCAACTGCCTCTTCCTTGAAGCCGTCAACGGAGCAGAACCACTGCGGAGTTGCGCGGAAGATGATGGGGTGCTTGCAGCGCCAGCAGTGAGGATAGCTGTGGATGATATTTTCGGAAGCGAACAGGAAGCCGCTTTCCTTGAGGTCGTTGAGAATGATGGGGTTGGATTCCTCGGTCTTGAGACCTGCGTACTTGCCTGCGTAATCGGTGTGGCGGCCGCGGTCATCAACGGGAACTACCATATCCATGCCGTAGCGCTTGCAGGTCATGTAGTCATCTGCGCCGAAGCCGGGTGCGGTGTGGACACAGCCTGTACCGGAGTCCATGGTGACATAGTCGGCAAGCAGCAGACGGGAGGTCTTGGGCAGGAAGGGATGGTCAGCGAGCATATTCTCGTAGAAAGCACCCTCGTGGGTTTCGACAATTTCGTAATCCTCGAAGCCGCCGACACCCATAACCTTCTTGACGAGTGCCTCTGCCATAATGTACATCTCGCCGTTGGGAGCCTTTACGATTGCGTAGCTCTCAGCGGGATGCAGGGCAATTGCGAGGTTGCCGGGCAGGGTCCAGATGGTGGTTGTCCAGATAACGAAGAACAGCTTGCTGTGGTCGAGGTGGGACAGCTTGCCGAGGTCATCGTTCATGGGGAACTTGACATATACGGTGGTGCAGGGGTCGTCCTGATATTCAATCTCAGCCTCTGCAAGAGCGGTCTCGTCATGTGCGCACCAGTAAACGGGCTTGAGACCCTTGTAGATGTGGCCGTTTGCGTACATCTTGCCGAAAACGCGGACCTCTTCAGCCTCGAAGCCCTTGTTCATGGTCTTGTAGGGATGCTCCCAGTCGGCGATAACGCCGAGGCGCTTGAAGCCTTCCATCTGAATGCCGATGTACTTCTCGGCGTAAGCCTGGCATGCGGAACGGAAGTCAGCGATGCTCATTGCCTTGTGGTTGAGCTTCTGCTCCTTGATGATTGCGGATTCGATGGGCATACCGTGGTTATCCCAGCCGGGGATGTACGGGGTGTAGTAGCCGCGCATTGCGTAGGAGCGGGAGATGAAGTCTTTGAGGGTCTTGTTCAGCGCGTGACCCATGTGGATGTTGCCGTTGGAGAACGGAGGGCCGTCGTGCAGGTTGAACAGAGGCTTGCCCTCGTTCTTCTTGAGCATCTCGTTATAAATATCGAGCTCCTGCCAGTGCTTGAGCATTTCGGGCTCGCGCTTGGGAAGACCTGCGCGCATGGGGAACTCGGTCTTGGGCAGATTCAGTGTGTAGTCGTATTTCTGTGCCATGTTGTCTTTCTCCTTCTATTCAGTAAATGCAAAGAAGCGTGCCGCTACAGCGCACGCCTCTTTGCCCAAAGCTTCAAATGAAACTCAGTTGTCCTTAGAGAACATGAAAACCTGAGTGTTGCCTGCATCAAATGCTGAGGGCTCTGCGGCAGGTGCGTTGTTCTCTGCAGGTATTCGTGCGTCTTCAGCCTCAACGGGAAGCTTGGTTGCGGCTGTAATGGTATCGAGCTTGTTAAGCTGGCTTACGCAGAGGTCGCGTACGGATTCGAGGAACTTTGCGGAGGAAATCTTAGCTGCCTGCAGGCGGTTTTCCTCGAGTGCAATGCGCTCGTCAATGCCGCCGAGAATGGCTGCTGCCTTGTTCTCTGCCTCGGAGACGATGCTTGCGGAGCGTGCGCGTGCGTCGTTCTCAATCTGAACGCTCAGCTTCTGAGCGGAAAGAATGGAACGGTTTACTGCGTCCTCGCTGTTGCGGTACTCTTCGATTTTCTCAACAAGAACCTTCATCTTGCCCTTGAGTGCGTTGTTCTCCTTCTGGAGTGCCTCAAACTCGTCGGCGAGAATGTCAAGGTAATCGTCAACGGTGCCCATGTCGTAGCCACCGAGAACGGCTCTTGCCTTATCAAAGCTCTTTTCACGAATATCCTGATGAGTAATCATATCTAAATCCACCTTTCATGATTGTGGAGCGGACCTTGTAGGGTGCTTGCTCCTGGGGAAAATCTTCAGACTGTTTTATATATCGGCTCAGAAATAAATTCCTGCGCTTTCAAGGTCGGGGACACCGTCACCCACGAGGTCGATGTTGGTCGGTGTCAGCACATATGCCTGAGCGGATATGCGCATAATCTTGCCGCCGAGTGCGTAAACAACACCGGACAGGAAGTCGATGAGACGGCGTGCGGTTTCGCTGTCTGCCTTCTCAACATTCATAAGCACCGCGCGGCGGTCCTTGAGGTTATCTGCAATCTCTGCTGCCTCGCCGAAGTCGGTGGGGTTCATGAGAATGAGTCTGGTCTTGCCCTTCTCGCCTGCGGGAGTGTAGGTGGGAGCGGCCTTTGCCTCGCGTCTTGAGAAAACGCTTGCCTTTGCCTTAGGCTCGGTGTACTCCTCCTCTACGGGCTCGGGAATATCCTCGAAAGCGGCAGTTTCTTCTGCGCTTGCTTCATTTTCCATATATTCGTCATCGTAAGCACGCATTGCGTTTTTGAAATTTTCCAGAAATGCCATGACATATCCTCCGTGTATTATTTAAGGGCATAGTTTCTCGCGCCGAAAATGCCCGTGCCGACACGGACGAGGTTTGCGCCCTCTTCGATGGCGACCTCATAATCGGCGCTCATGCCCATTGACAGAAAAGTCATATAGTTATTATCGTATTTTTTTCTCTCAATGTCAACAAAAAGCTGTTTCATACGGCGAAAATATGCTCTGTTTTCCTCGGAATTTTCACAAATCGGGGGGATTGCCATCAGTCCGAGCACTCTTATGCCGCTCAGATTTGCCAATGCGGGCATTGCCGAGTCCAGCTCCTCGGGTGCAAAACCCGATTTTGCCTCCTCGCCGCCGATGTTTACCTCGAGCAGAATATCCTGCACGATGCCCAGCGACTGAGCCTTTTTGCTGATGACCCCGGCAAGCTCGACAGAGTCAACCGAGTGGATAAGCTCTACCTTGCCTACGATGTATTTTACCTTGTTTTTCTGCAGATGACCGATGAAGTGCAGAGGGCAGCCCTCATATGCGCCCTGCTCGAGCTTTTCGGTAAGCTCCTGCACGCGGTTTTCGCCGCAGATGTCAACACCTGCGGCAATAGCCTCGCGCACGCGGGAGGCATCGTTCATCTTCGTTGCCGCAACGAGCTTAATCTCGTCGGGGCTTCTTCCGCAGCGGATTGCGGCTGCGGCAATGTTTTCCTTTACCTGCTTTACATTATCGGCAATACTCATATCTTTCTAACCTGCCTCGGAATTTTTTATCTGCATATAAGCATACCCTCACGGAGAGTGTCCTCTCGCGCAAGGCAGTAATCGTCTTCCTCGTAAATAATCTCAACGGGAGTTTTTTCGCTCATTCCCGCTCTGAGCGTGTACACATAGTATCCGTTTTCATCGGAGTGCAGTACCTCGTACGGAAGCTTAATTCCGCTTGTGTCGGCAAGCGTGAGCTTAGCCTCGGCGTGCCGCGTGTTAAGCATTGCGGAAAGTCCCTCGTGAACTCTCACGCAAACCCTGCTGCCGTCAATTTCCGTTATCTGAGCGGGATAAGCATCAAAAACGGTGAGAGTCAGCCGCTGTCCCTCGTACAGCTGCGAGGTGTCGGACAAATCGGCAACGAAAAACCAGCCGTTTGCAACAATTTTGCCCACGGCGTTTTCGGGAATTTCGGGTGTGAAGTCATCGAGTGTGTCTGCCTGCGCGGTTTCCCATCCGTCAAGCCCTGTGCTGAAAAAGCCGCCGCAGGGCGCAGTAACGCAGCCGCGCATTTTATCGGGCGCTTGTCCCCCGTGCGCATCGAGATAGCTGAGGTAATCCTCAAGCGAAGCCTCGCTCACGCACACTATGCTTCCGCCCTTAACGCGCTCGCCCTCCGAGGCCGCAAGGTACGCAGCCTCGAAGGGACAGATGACATATTCCTCCTCGCGCAGCACCGTGCCCTCGGCATAGACGGTACTCGATACGGTAACCCTCACCGCCTCAAGCGTTTCGGGCGCGTCTGCCGACTCGGCAAAGGCTGCGGCGCAGTATGCCGCAAGCGCGAGAAAAACCGCCGCCGCGACATAGCGCAGATAGGAGTTGTCCCTGCGCATCAGTCCTCGGACATAAAGTCGACGGGCTTCGGCGGAATGATTGTCGAAATAGCGTGCTTGTAGATAAGCTGCTGCTTGCCGTCGGAGTCCAATACCACGGTGAAGCCGTCATAGGCGCGGATAATGCCGTGCATCTGAAAGCCGTTCATAAGAAAAACCGTGAGGCTGACTCTGTCCTTGCGTACCTGATTGAGAAATGCGTCCTGTAAATTCTGTGTCTTCTGCATAGCTAACACTCCTGTATATGTATTCCGCCCTTCAGGGCAGAAACATCATATACCGCGGGAGTGTAAAAATTCGGTCGAAACGCGTCGCGCTTCATTAAAATCGGGCGAGCTTCCCCAGCGAATCCACATAAGCTCGCTGCTTCTGCGCAGCCATGTAAGCTGACGCTTTGCATAGCGGCGGCTTTCGCGCTTAATCTGCTCAATCGCCTCGTCCTTTGTAATTTCGCCTCTTAAAAATGCGGCAGGCTCCTTGTAGCCTATTGCCTGCATTGCGGTGCAGCTGTCGGGAAGTCCCGAGTCAAGACGCGCCTGCACCTCTTCAAAAAGCCCCTGCTCGACCATAATGTCAACGCGCCTGTCAATGCGCTCGTAAAGCCTTGCTCTGTCCTCAAAGCAGAGGGCAATCTGCGCAGCCTCGTAGCGCGGCGGTATCTTCTGCGTTTCAAGGTCGTGCCGGGTTATCGTCTTGCCCGTGAGTCTGTAAACCTCAATGGCGCGGATAATTCTGCGTCTGTCCGACGGGTGCAGCTTGTCGGCACGCTCGGGGTCAAACCCACGCAGCATATCGAGCATTTTCTCGCCGCCTATATCGTCATACATTGCGTCAAGCTCTGCGCGCAAAGCGCCGTCGGACTCGTTTTCCGCAAACTCTCTGCCTGAAATGAGCGAGTCGATGTACAGATTCGTACCGCCTGCGATAATCGGCAGCTTTCCGCGCGAGAGAATATCCTCAATGCACCTTGCCGCATCCTCAACATAGCGCGCAACGGAGTA
>JAZULF010000213.1:0-7374 GCA_045643645.1 Oscillospiraceae bacterium | reverse complement strand
CCCCGTGTACGCAAGGATATGGGCTATCCTCCCCTTGTCACTCCTACCAGCCAGCTCGTAGGCTCTCAGGCGGTACAGAATGTTCTCGCTGGCGAGCGCTACAAGAATGTAGGTGCTGAAATCATGGCATACTGCCGCGGCGAATACGGCAGAACTCCCGCCCCCATTGATGTAGAAATCCGCGCAAAGATTCTCAACGGCGAAAAGCCCATCGAGGGCAGATACGCCGATACCCTCCCCACCGATGTTTACGACAAGGCTGCAGAATATCTCGGTGATACCGCACGCTGCGAGGAGGATGTGCTCAGCTACATCGCATTCCCGCAGGTTGCTGAAAACTTCTTCGAGGCGCGCCGTGAGCAGGAGGAGAAAATCGTTCGCTACACCATTACCGAGGCATAAGGAGGTAAGGTATGGATCTTATCAATCTGTCAATCGGTGATGCAGCTGTTACCGCTGTTCTGGGCTATGCGGTTGTTTTCTTCGGTCTTGTGCTGCTGATGTGCGTAATCATGATTGCAGGCAAGATTATGATGAAGAAGCCCGAGCCCGAAAAAGCGGTTGCTGAGCCTGTTGTCGAGCCTGAGATTGAGGCTGTCGCCGCCCCCGGCTCTGCAGGTGAGCTGAAGCTCTACGATACCGACCCCAGAGATGCCGCAATGATTATGGCAATAGTTGCGGACAGTCTCGGCAAGCCCATTAACGAGCTGCGCTTCAAGTCCATCAAGGAGGTCAAGTGAAATGAAGTATAAGGTTACTCTTAATAACAGAACATATGAAGTCGAGGTAGAGGCAGGCGAGGCTATGCTCGTCGACGAATACGAGGCATACGCTCCCGCACCCGCAGCTGCCCCCGCACCCGTTGCCGTTGCAGCAGCGCCCGCTGCTGCCCCCGCAGCCGCACCTGCCGCAGGTCTTGCCGCAGGCGAAGCTGTAAAGAGCCCCATGCCCGGCAACATTCTCAAGATTAATGTCACTCAGGGTCAGAAGGTCGCCGAGGGCGAGGTCCTTATGATTCTCGAGGCAATGAAAATGGAAAACGAAATCGTTGCCACCAAGGCAGGCACTGTCGCTCAGATAGTTGTCAGCAAGGGTGCAACCGTCGAAACCGGCGCTCCTCTGGTCGTCATCGCATAAGGAGGACGGCAGATGAACATTCTCGAAACATTGCGAAGCCTTGCGATGGAATCGGGTTTTGCCGCTTTCTTCACTACAGACGGCGGTTGGAAAAACCTCATAATGATTATCATCGCCTTTGTGCTTCTGTACCTCGGCATAGTCAAGAAGTTTGAGCCCCTGCTCCTTTGCGGTATCGCATTCGGCTGCCTGCTCACTAACCTGAGCTACTTTGTCGGAATGGGCGATAATGCACTGTACCATCCCGAGCTGTGGACACAGTTTCTCGATGAATCCAGCAAGTACTATCACCGCTACGGCTACATAATGAGCCACGCAGGTCTGCTCGACTTCTTCTACATAGGTGTCAAGGCAGGCATTTACCCGTCGCTCATCTTCCTCGGTGTTGGCGCAATGACCGACTTCGGTCCCCTGCTTGCCAATCCCAAGAGCCTGCTGCTCGGCGCTGCCGCACAGCTCGGCGTATTCGTTGCATTCTTCGGTGCAATTCTTCTCTTCGGCTTTACCGGTCCCGAGGCTGCCTCCATCGGCATCATCGGCGGTGCTGACGGTCCTACCGCAATCTTCCTCACCACGAAGCTTGCGCCTCATCTCTTAGGCCCCATCGCGATTGCGGCTTACTCCTACATGGCACTTATCCCGCTTATCCAGCCTCCCCTCATGAAGCTTATGACCAATGACAAGATGCGCAAGGTCAAGATGGAGCAGGCACGCGAGGTTTCCAAGACCGAGAAAATCGTATTCCCGATTGTTGTTGCAACCTTCGTAATTCTTCTTCTGCCCTCAACCGCTCCTCTGGTTGGCTGCCTCATGCTCGGCAATCTCTTCCGCGAGTGCGGCGTTACCGACAGACTTTCCGACACCGCTCAGAATGCTCTCATGAACATCGTAACCATTTTCCTTGCAACCTCCGTAGGTGCAACCATGGTTGCTCAGAACTTCCTTGCTTGGAAAACCATCGAGATTATTCTCCTTGGCCTTGCAGCCTTCGCTGTATCCACCCTCGGCGGCCTTGCAGGCGGCAGAATCATGTACCGTGTATCCGGCGGCAGAATCAATCCTCTCATCGGCTCTGCGGGCGTTTCCGCAGTTCCTATGGCAGCACGCGTATCCCAGGATGTCGGCAGAAAGTACAACAAGAACAACTACCTGCTCATGCACGCAATGGGTCCCAATGTTGCAGGCGTTATCGGCTCTGCAATTGCTGCAGGCTTCCTGCTCTCCGTATTCGGAGGTTAATTTACAACACAAAAAATCCTGCTATGAAATTCATAGCAGGATTTTTTCATAAGAAAATGCCGACAACTAAGTTGTCGGCATTTAATATTATTTTGCGTATTCAACAGCCTTTGTTTCGCGCAGAACATGAACCTTAATCTGACCGGGATAGGTAAGCTCTTCTTCAATCTTCTTTGCGATGTCGCGTGCCAAAAGCACCATCTTGTCCTCGGATACTTCCTCAGGCTTGACCATAACGCGGATTTCGCGGCCTGCCTGAATTGCATAGCTGCCGGAGATGCCGGGGAAGCTCTTGGAGATTTCCTCGAGCTTTTCAAGGCGCTTGACATAGTTTTCAATGTTCTCGCGTCTTGCGCCGGGACGGGATGCGCTGATAGCGTCAGCAGCCTGTACGATGCAGGCAACAACTGTGCGCGGCTCAACATCACCGTGGTGGGCTTCAATTGCGTGGATAACTGCCTCGTTTTCCTTATACTTCTTTGCGATATCAACGCCGATGGTTACATGGCTGCCCTCGACCTCGTGGTCGATTGACTTGCCGATATCGTGCAGCAGACCTGCGCGCTTTGCGGTGTTGACATCAACGCCGAGCTCTGCAGCGATAAGACCTGCGATATGGGAAACCTCGATGGAGTGGTTGAGTACATTCTGACCGTAGCTGGTACGGTACTTCATACGGCCGAGCAGCTTGACGATTTCCTGGTTGACACCGTGGATATTGGTCTCAAATACTGCTCTTTCGCCCTCTGCCTTGATGGCTGCATTGACTTCCTTCTGTGCCTTTGCGACCATTTCCTCGATGCGTGCGGGGTGAATTCTGCCGTCTGCGATGAGCTTTTCAAGGGCAAGACGGGCAACCTCGCGGAGAACGGGGTCAAAGCTGGATACGGTGATTGCCTCGGGTGTGTCATCAATGATGAGGTCACAGCCCGTAAGGGTTTCGATGCTGCGGATGTTGCGGCCTTCGCGGCCGATGATGCGGCCCTTCATCTCGTCGTTGGGGAGAGGTACGACGGAGACGGTAACCTCACTTGCATGGTCTGCAGCGCAGCGCTGAATTGCAGTAACGATTATTTCTCTTGCGCGTTCTTCTGCTTCTTCCTTGTACTGTGCCTCGATTTCCTTGACCTTGACGGCCATTTCGTGTGTTACTTCGTCCTTGAGGGCGTTGATGAGGTAAGCCTTAGCTTCCTCGACGGTGTAGCCAGATACCTTTTCAAGCATTTCGAGCTGGCTCTTCTTGATAAGTGCAATCTCAGCCTGCTGAGCTTCAACTGCTGCGATTTTCTGACTTAATGACTCGTTCTTGCGTTCTAAAGAATCGGTCTTTCTGTCAAGATTTTCTTCCTTCTGCTGAAGTCTTCTTTCCTGCTTCTGCAGGTCGGCACGGCGTGCCTTTTCCTCGCGCTCATACTCCGAGCGACTTTTGTGTATTTCTTCCTTTGCCTCGACGAGAGCTTCGCGTTTCTTGCTCTCGGCGCTCTTTATGGCGTCATTAATTATTCGCTTTGCTTCTTCCTCCGCGCTCATTATTTCGCGCTCAGCGACTTTTTTACGGTAGGTAATACCGAGAATAAATGCAACTACAAAAGCTAAAGCAATTAAAACGATTGCTAACCATAATTTCATAGAAAGTAAACACACCTCCATTCTTCAAGAATTTTGCGGTGGTTTGTTCGCTGTGGTAAAATCTAAGGGAAGACGGACCATCAAGCGTATCCGTCCGTAGCATTGAAAACTAATATCAAATGATGCCTCCCCGGCACCATAAATATTATCCGATTTATTTTATCCCGAATACCGTGTTATGTCAAGTGCTGAGCGCTTTAACTATTGAATTTTTTTAAGTATTGGGTTAAACTCAGCATATAAATGTCAACATTTTCTGTAAGGAGGTCTGATGCCTTGAGCTGGCTTACCTATGTCTTTCCCGTAATCACTGCTTTGTTCATAATTCTGTTCTACTTAGGCTGCCCTGTTCTCAGCACCGTCAGCCTCGAATCCAAGGGCAAGCGCAGCTTCAACCGACGCGATGCGCTTGTACTCGGTCTTATTGTAATTGTATACGCAGCAGTAGCTTTTTATAATCTCGGTGACACAAAAGCTCCGCAGAGCTTCCATCATTTCGAAGCAGGCGAAAGCCTTGAATATGACCTCGGCAGCGAAAACACCGTAGCCGGGATTATGTTCTATCCCGGACTTAACACCGGCAGCTACACAGTTGAATACTCTCTCGACGGCGAGCAATGGGAGAAATCCGCCGTAATGGAGCAGGGCTATGCCACACTGTTCAAGTGGGAAAGTGCCGAATTTGTTGAAGGCGCCGCCCCGGAGACAAAATATCTGAAAATCACCGCAGACAGCGAGCTTTATCTCGGTGAGCTTGCAGTAAAAGGTACTGACGGCAGCCTTATCGCACTTTCGGGCGAGGGTGCCGAGCTTATAGACGAGCAAGCAGTTGTACCCGAATATCAGTATTATCTCAACAGCACCTACTTTGACGAGATTTATCACGCGCGCACCGCCTATGAGAACATTGTCGGCGAATATCCCTACGAGGTATCGCATCCCCCGCTCGGCAAGCTGATTATCGCAATCGGCATTGAGCTTTTCGGTATGGCTCCGTTCGGTTGGAGATTCTCTGGCGTAGTGTTCGGCATTGCCATGCTGCCTGTGCTGTATTACTTCCTCAAGCGTATGTTCGGAGGCATTGCAATTCCCGCATGCGGCACTGCGATATTTGCCTTTGACTTCATGCACTTTACGCAGACGCGTATTGCGACCATTGACACCTATGCGGTGTTCTTCATTCTGCTTATGTATCTGTTTATTTATCTGTATGTAAGCGGAGGCAAGCCTAAGCACCTTGCGCTGTCGGGCATATTCTTCGGACTCGGCGCAGCAAGCAAATGGACCTGCATCTACGCAGGTGCGGGACTTGCGGTGATATGGCTTGTGTATTGGATAAGGCTGCTTAAAAACGGCAAAACATTCCTAAAATTCATAAAAAACTGCCTTTTCTGCCTTGTTTTCTTTGTAATTATCCCCTGCATCATTTACTATATCAGCTACTTCCCCTACGCGAAGGCAAACGGAATGCACGGTATAGGAATGTTCTTCACCTCCGACTATGCCGATGCTGTGCTGAGAAATCAGCAGTTCATGCTCTCCTATCATTCGGGAGTCACCTCCTCGCACCCTTACTCCTCGCGCTGGTATCAGTGGATATTCGATATCCGCCCGATACTGTACTACCTGCTGTACTTTGATGACGGCACCCGCTCATCCTTCGGTGCATTCCTGAATCCCGTGCTGTGCTGGGCAGGACTTGTTGCCATATTCATCACGGCATACCTTGCAATAAAGCGCCGCGACAAAATTTCGGAGTTTATTCTCATCGGCTACCTTGCGCAGCTTCTGCCGTGGATTTTCATCACCCGCACCACCTATGAGTACCATTACTTCCCCTCAGCAGTATTTCTGCTGCTTGCGCTGTGCCGCGTATTCAGCCTTATGCGCAGCCATACGAAGTACTGGCGCACAAATGTCTACGGACTTACGGGACTTTCGCTTGCGTTGTTTGTTGTATTCTACCCCGTTCTGTCGGGTCTGCCCGTCAATGCGCAGCTTGCGAGCAATTTGCTCAAATGGCTGCCCACATGGCCGTTTTAACGATTGTATTTTACTGGCGAATATTGTATAATAAACTGCAAATTACTTTTTTGGAGGATTTTTTATCATGATTGCACTCGGTTGTGACCACGGCGGCTTTGAGCTTATGCAGGAGGTTATCAAGCACCTCGAAGCACGCGGTCTCGAATATAAAAACTTCGGCACCTATTCCGACGCAAGCGTCGACTACCCCATCTACGGCAAGGCTGCCGCACAGGCAGTTGCCTCCGGCGAATGCGATAAGGGCATCGTCATCTGCGGCACCGGCATAGGCATCTCCATCACCGCAAACAAGATTCCCGGCGTACGCGCAGCACTCTGCACCGATTGTTTCTGCGCTGAGGCAACCAGACTTCACAACGACGCAAACATTCTTGCAATGGGCGGCAGAGTTGTAGGCCCCGGCCTTGCACTCAAGATTGTCGACACCTTCCTTGACACTCCCTTCTCAAACGAGGAGCGCCACATCCGCCGCATCAATATGATAGAGGATTGATTTAATTGCCCAACCCCACATCTGAATTTTACCGTGGAAAGCGCAAGAAGACCGGTCCTGCCGTTTTAGTGCCGATTATTGCCCTCTCTTTAGTCGCATTTGTCATTCTGCTCTTCTACGGACTTCAAAAGTATATAGTGATAACAAACGACGGCTTGTACCTTGACCTGCCCATTCTGTCCGACAAGCAAAGCGCTCAGTCGGAGGATGAAGGCATCGCAATGCGTGAGTTTGAGCAGGTTGATGCCGAGCTTGTTGTCGGTGAGCCTGACTACTCCAATATCAAGGCCTTTGCAGGTGAAAATCTCAGCGAGCTAAAGGCCGTGTTTGTACCTGCCGATATGGTCAATGCGCAGAGCGTTGAAACAATTGCCTCGGGTATGGAGGCAGGCAACACCGTTATGCTCGATGTAAAAACCGTCACCGGTATGCTCGTGTGGAAATCCGACACGGATATTGCAAACGGCTACGGCACAACCGGCACCGTTGACCTCAAGTCCATCGTAGCCGCCGTGCACGAAAAAGACATCAAGGTTGCCGTAAGACTGTGCTGCTTTGTTGACAACACACTCGCCTCGCGCTATTCGCAGCTTGCACTGCGCACGGCAACGGGCAGTGCCTTCTCCGATGACAACGGCGCATGGCTCGACCCGACAAACACCATCGTCCGAGGCTACATCACCGACCTGTGCAAGGAGCTAAGCAGTATGGGCGTTGACGAGATTGTCCTCAACGGCATGAGAATGCCCGAGGCCGAAGGCGTAACCTTTGACTATGCAAGCACTACCTCAGCAGAGCCGACGCCTCAGACGGCAATCTCAGGCTTTGCA
>JAZULF010000212.1:0-5148 GCA_045643645.1 Oscillospiraceae bacterium | reverse complement strand
ATGGAGGCAGGTCTTGAGATTGCACAGGCAAAGACCTTTGCCGCAATCCGCGACATCTCCGTAGGCATGGGCATAAACGAGATTAATCTCGGCGCTCAGGAGTAAGCGATGAGGGAGCCTACGCTTGTAATAATGGCTGCGGGTATGGGCAGCCGCTTCGGAGGCTTAAAGCAGATTACCTCCGTTGACGATATGGGCCATGCCATAATCGATTTTTCGCTTTTTGATACGCGCAGAGCGGGCTTCAAGAAGATTGCGTTTATCATCAAACACGAGATTGAGGACGATTTCAAGGCAGCCGTCGGCAGCCGTATGGAAAAGTATTTCGATGTGAAGTACATATTCCAGCAGCTTGATAAGCTGCCTGCGGGCTACGCAATTCCCGAGGGCAGAGTAAAGCCCTGGGGCACGGGTCACGCGGTTATGTGCTGCCGCGATGAGATTGACGGACCCTTTGCCGTCATCAACGCCGATGACTTCTACGGCAAGGGCGCATACGAGGCAATCTACAACTTCCTCAAGGAGGACAGAGCTAAGTCCGAGTACGCAATGGTCGGCTATAAGCTGAAGAACACCGTAACCGAAAACGGCCATGTTGCACGCGGCATCTGCGAGATTGAAAACGGCTTCCTCAAGGGCATCACCGAGCGCACTCATATCGAAAAGCGCGGCGAGAATGCCGCCTACACCGAGGACGGAGAGCGCTTCACCGAGGTTTCCGGCGATGTAACCGTGTCGATGAATTTCTGGGGCTTTTCAACACAGATGCTCGAGGAGCTTTACGCAAGATTCCCCGCATTCCTCGATAAGAATCTCGGGGCAAATCCGCTCAAGTGCGAATACTTCCTGCCCTTTGTTGCAAACGAGCAGCTTGAGGAGGGCATAGCGAGTGTACGCATACTCGATTGCAACGAAACCTGGTACGGTATGACCTACCGCGAGGACCTTGATTCCGTACGCAGCGCAATTGCGGATATGAAAGCAAAGGGCATTTATCCCGACAAGCTCTGGCAGTAATAAAAAGACCGAGTTCTTTTGAACCCGGTCTTTTTTATTTGTTTTAATTATTCTTCCGCTCTGTCGGTTAAGCCGACGCCTGCGGCGGTGCAGACGGCTGCCGCGAAGGCAAGGCTTTCAACCGAGCCGTAAACGATTGATGCGATGATGCTTACGGTGCCGAGCGCAGCGGTGATGATTGCGAAGGTGAAGGGTACCTTGAAGTTATCCTTCTTGAGCGTTGCGAGTGCAACTACTGCGGCTGCGATTGCGAGCATGTACGCTGAATAGGTTACGATGTAGCTGATAAGAGTCTTGAGATAATCCGCGTGCAGCTTATCGTTGTGCGCACCTGCTTTTTCAAGCAGTGCTGCTGTTTCGTCAGCGGCTTCGCCGTAGCCTGCGACAATGAGCTTGTCGCGTCCGCGCTGAACCTTTTCCTTAACATCCTCGTATACCTTGAGCTCATCCTTGCGGGTGTCAAGCTCTTCCTTGGTGCCGTTAAGAGCTGCGCGCTTATCGTTAATCTCCTGCGCGGTCTTGTCAAGGTCTGCGCGACCGCTGTCAATTCCGCTGCCGATGGAGTTAATCTTGTCCTTGCCCTCTTTAAGCTGCTTTGCAGCCTCGTTAAGACCTGCCTCGCCTGCCTGAAGCTGATTGTAGGATTCCTCAAGCTGAGCCTTTGCGGATGCCATCTGCTCCTTTGCTGCGGGCATTGCCTTTTCAGCCTCGTCAAGCTGTGCCTTTGAAGCGTCAAGCTGTGCCTTTGCACCGTCAAGCTGCGCCTTCATTTCGGCAATGGACTCGTCGGTAATCTGCATACCCGTCTGAGAGCTTATCATGGCAAGTGCCATGGTGTGGGATATGCCGCGTGACTCTATGGCATCGATTGCGCTCATAAGCTGATTGTAGCTATCAAGACCGCTTTCGTATTCCTTGACGCCCTGCTCATAGGCGGCCTTGCCTTGCTCGAAAAGCGCCATCTGCTTTTCAGCCTCCGATGCACCTGCATCATAGGCTGCCTTGCCCTGCTCATAGGCTGCCCAGCCCTTGTCGAGCTGCTTACGGCCCTCGTTGTAGGACGCCTCACCCGAACTCATTGCGTTTTTGCCTACGCTGTACTCAACGAGCTTCTGATTGTAGCTCAGCACATCCTCGCTGAATTTCTGCTCGGATTCCTCAAGAGCATCAAGCTCGTCCTCGTATGCGGCAAGGTCGGTGTCATACTGAGCCTTTTCGGCCTCGTAGTTTTCCTTGCCCTCTGTAAGCAGCTTATCGTTTTCGGTAAGCGCCTCAACGGTGGAGTTGAAGGAGCTGTAATCCTTCTTGACCTCGCGCACCTCAGCGATGTTATCCATAATGTTCATGATGCCTGCCATGAATGCGAAAATGAGCAGCGCAACGGCGGCAACGATGAAGATGATTCTCAGTTTGTTTTTTTCAAGCATTTTCTCACCTCATAATATCAAGAGTATATTACAAAACGATTGTTAACTCAATATTAAATTGTCAGAAAAAATGAGGACATACGGAAGTTCGATGTAGTATTTTCGGCGCGTGTGTGGTAAAATATAATATCAAAATAGTGCAAGGAAGCAAATTTATGGATGTAAATGTTTTGAAAAGCTATGCCGAGCTTATTGTCCGCGTCGGTGTCAATGTCCGCGAGGGACAGGATGTAATCGTTATGGCGGAGCTCGACCAGCCCGAATTTGTCGAATATGTAGTTGAGGAATGCTATAAGGCAGGTGCTGCCGAGGTCCGCGTTGAGTGGACTCATCAGCCGCTCAGGCTTATGCATGTCAAGTATCAGAAGCTCGAAAAGCTGGGCGGCATCACGGAATGGGAGCGTCAGAAGCTCCTGCACCGTGCAGAAACGCTGCCCGCTATGATATATCTCGAGTCCGAGGACCCCAACGGTCTTGACGGTATGGACCAGGAAAAGTGGGGCAAATCCGTGCAGATGCGCTGGAAGGTAATCAAGCCCATCCGCGACTCAATGGAGAACAAGTATCAGTGGTGCATAGCCGCAGTACCCGGCAAGGCGTGGGCAAGAAGAGTGTTCCCCGGTCTTGCCGATGACGAGGCAATGGAAAAGCTGTGGCAGGCAATTCTTTACACCTCGCGTGCCGAGGGCGACGGCGTTGCGGCATGGCGCGAGCACAATGCAGACCTCAAGAGCCGCTGCGATTACCTCAACGGTCTTAACCTGCGCTCACTGCACTACAAATCCGCAAACGGCACCGATTTCACCGTCGGCCTTATTCCCGAGGCGCAGTTCCTCGCAGGTGCGGAGAAAACCCTCGGCAGTGACATTCAGTTTAATCCCAACATTCCCAGCGAGGAGGTTTTCATCAGTCCCATGAAGGGCAAGGCGGAGGGCATTGTTTATTCAACCCGTCCGCTGTCCTACCGCGGCGTTATGATTGAAAACTTCAGCATCCGCTTTGAAAATGGCAAAGCAGTGGAGTGGCATGCCGAGGCAAACGAGGAACTGCTGACCAAGATGCTCACCATGGATGAAGGCAGCTCCTATCTGGGCGAAGTAGCTCTGGTGCCGTATGATTCTCCCATCAGCAATTCCGGCTTGCTGTTCTATAACACCCTGTTTGACGAAAATGCAGCCTGCCACCTGGCTCTTGGTTTTGGCTTTGCCGACACCATTAAAAACTTTGAGGAAAAGACCCTGGACGAGTGCCGCGCACTGGGCGTGAACGACTCCATGATCCATGTTGATTTTATGATCGGCTGTGCCGACCTGAATATTGATGCAAAAACAGCCTCCGGAGAGATCCTTCCTGTGTTCCGCGCAGGCAATTGGGCATTCTGATAATCGCACCTGTCCGCTTAGTGCGGACAGGTGCAAATACATATCCTACAGTTACTAAAACTATGGGAATGTGCACAAAAACAACTGCTTTTTCTTGTAAAAAATGCTATTTTTGTCGGTTGACAGTATAAATTGTTTATGCGAAAATAGCTTAAAAACTTATTAAAGGAGATTAATCTGTTATGGCCTTATATTACAACGAGCCTTCCCGTACTTTCAGCGAATATCTGCTCATCCCTGGCTACACCAGCGAAGATTGCATCCCCGCAAATGTTTCTCTGAGCACTCCTCTTGTTAAGTTCAAAAAGGGCGAGACCCCGGCCATCACTCTGAATATTCCTTTCGTTTCTGCTATCATGCAGTCCGTTTCTAACGACACCATGGCAATTGCCCTGGCAAAAGAAGGCGGCATCTCTTTTATCTACGGCGCACAGACTATTGAAGACGAAGCAGCCATGGTTGCACGCGTTAAGAATTACAAGGCCGGTTTTGTTACCAGCGCCAGCAACGTTAAGCCCGACGCAACCCTGAAGGACATTGTTGCTCTTAAGGAAAAGAACGGCTTCTCCACCGTTGCTGTTACCGAAGACGGCACTGCCAATGGCAAGCTGGTAGGCATCGTATCCAGCCGCGACTACCGCATGAGCCGCATGACCGGTGACGAAGCAGTCAGCACCTTCATGACTCCGCTGGAAAAGCTGGTCACCGCTCCCGAGGGCACCAGCCTGAAAGAAGCAAACGACATCATCTGGGAACACAAGCTGAATTCTCTTCCCATTGTTGATGCAAACGGCTGCCTGAAGTACTTTGTATTCCGCAAGGACTATGCAGACCACAAAAACAACCCCAACGAAGTGCTGGACGAGCAGAAGCGTTACGTTGTTGGTGCAGGTATCAACAGCCGTGACTATGCCCAGCGTGTTCCTGCCCTGGTAGAAGCTGGCGCAGATGTGCTGTGCATCGACTCCAGCGAAGGTTTCTCCTGCTGGCAGAAAAAGACCATCGAGAGGATCCGCGAGCGCTATGGCGACAGCGTAAAGGTTGGCGCAGGCAACGTGGTTGACCGTGATGGTTTCCTGTTCCTGGCAGAGGCAGGTGCAGACTTTGTTAAAGTAGGCATCGGCGGCGGCAGCATCTGCATCACCCGTGAGACCAAGGGTATTGGCCGCGGCCAGGCAACCGCTCTGATCGAGGTGGTTGAGGCTCGTGACGAATACTACAAGCGCACCGGTGTTTACATTCCTGTCTGCTCTGACGGCGGTCTGGTTCACGACTATCATATGACTCTGGCACTTGCAATGGGTGCTGACTTCCTGATGATG
>JAZULF010000211.1:0-3583 GCA_045643645.1 Oscillospiraceae bacterium | reverse complement strand
AATTTCTGCATGCAAAAGCCTCAAAGCTAAAAACCCCCATAAGCGGCACATTTGAGCTGTCTCCCGTCTGCAATATGAGCTGCCGTATGTGCTATGTGCGTATGACGAAAAAGGAGCAGGAGGCAATCCGCCCCCTCATTTCCGCGCAGGAGTGGATTAAACTCGGTCAGACAGCAAAGGATAACGGTCTGCTGTTTCTGCTTCTGACGGGCGGTGAGCCGTTTTCCCGTCCCGATTTCAAGGAGATAATGCAGGCTCTGCACAAAATGGGTCTTGTAATTTCGATTAACTCCAACGGCACATTGATTAACGAAAAAACAATTGAGTGGCTGAAGGAAACTCCGCCCTCACGCATTAATATGACCTTATACGGCGCGTCCGATGAAACCTATGCAAGACTCTGCAACAACCCCCACGGCTTCACGCAGGCCACAAGTGCCATAAGGCTGCTGAAAAAGGCAGGCATAACCGTAAAGCTCAATTGCAGCGTAACTCCGTACAATGCCGATGACCTTGAAGAGATTATCGCCTTTGCGAAGCGCGAGGACCTTGTTATTCAGGCGACCTCCTATATGTTTCCGCCTCTCAGGCGCGATGCAAGCAAGGTCGGTGTAAATGACCGCTTCTCCCCCGAGGATGCCGCATATTATGCCGCCAAGATTGAAATGCTGCTGAACGGCGAGGACGCATTCCTTGAGCGCATTAAGAGCAACGATTTCCCTGCACTTACCACCGATATGGAGGAGGACTGCGGTGAAATTGAGGGTGAGGGTATTCGCTGCCGTGCAGGCAAATGCAGCTACTGGGTCACATGGGACGGCAGAATGCTTCCCTGCGGAATGCTGCCGCAGGCAGGCGTAAATGTATTTGAGCGCGGCTTCGAAGCAGCATGGCAGGAAGCCATTGAGTACGCCGAGGGCATAAGACTCCCCGCAAAGTGCAAGGACTGCGGTATGAAGAACACCTGCCGCGCCTGTGCATCGATGGTTTTCACCGAAAGCGGTGACTTCTGCACAGTTCCCGATTACCGCTGCAGGATGACAAAGGCTTATCCTGCTGCCTGCAAAAAACTTGAGGCCGAAATACTGGAGGCACGAAATGCTGAAAAATAAGAAGCTATTAATAATACTTGCCGCAGCCGTAATAATTGCTGCTGCGGTAATACTGATTTTCGTTCTGCCGCACGATAACGCAGAGGTCACTCCTACAGATTCGCCGAATGCAAGCAACAGCGGCACCGACAGCAATGGTGGTGAGTATGCAGGTGCTGATATATACACTGACAACTCCCCCATTACAGAAAACACCGACACGAAAAAGTATCCCTTTGCAATAAGCGGAACTAATATTGAGGTACTGACCTACACTTCATACGACGGGGTTTTCATCGAAGACGGCACCGACACCGCAATAAACGGAGTTTCAACTATCATCGTAAGAAACACGGGCAAAACCGCCATAGAGTTAGCCGAAATCTCGGCAAGCTGCAACGGCAAGCAGCTTGAGTTTACCTGCTCAAGTCTGCCCGCAGGGGCAATGGCCGTTCTGCAGGAGAAAAACCGCACACCGTACAGTGACGGTACTCTGACCAATTGCACCGCATCCGTAGCCGAGCTTGAGGAGCTTCCGATGTCCGCTGATATGATTTCCGTAACCGAGGGTGAAAACAACTCCCTCATCATCAAAAACATCTCGGGTGAGGCAATTCCCTGCGTAAGAGTGTTCTACAAGTTCTACGCAAACGATGAAAAGGCCTTTGTCGGCGGCATCACCTATGTTGCTAAGCTGACCGACCTTCAGCCCGGCGCCGAGCAGACAATCACCCCGACGCACTACGCAGACGGCTACAGCACAGTAACCATGGTCCGCACCTACGACTCCGCACAGTAACTAAAAACACCGATGTCAAAAGGCATCGGTGTTTTTTTATATATTCAGCTCTTCAAAGCTCGTTACTGCTCTTTGGCAGGCGCCGCCCTCGCACAGATACCAGCTTGTGCATTGCTCGGGTACGGGATAGCTTTTGGTAAACGGTGCGCATTTTGAGAGCCTTTCTGCGTTTGCCGAAGTCTTAAACAGAATATTAGTATTTTCACTCCGCAGCTTGTAAAGCTCCTGCGGCACTTTCTCTCCGCAGGCAATAAGCTCGCGGCTCGGATTTATTGCCTTGGAAATTGCCAGCATTGCAAAGCAATGCCCTGCGGGATAGTCTGCCGCCTGCCCTGCTGCAAAGCGCAGCTGTCTGTCAGCTGCCTCTCTCCAACGGGTATCACCCGTAAGCTGTGCAAGTGCTTCAAGCACCATCGCCGCAACGGAATTGCCCGAGGGGATTGCTCCGTCATAGGTTTCCTTAGGTCTTGTTATTAGTCTGTCGGCATCGTGGGCAGTGAGATAAAAGCCGCCGTTTTCATCCTCAAAAAAGTCAAGAAGCTGCCCGGCACGATATATTGCCCTCTCAAGATACTCAACCTCAAAGGTTGCGCGGTACAGACTAAGCAGCGCAAGCGCATACACCGCATAGTCATCAAGCTGACCGTCATTTGCCGCCTCGCCGTCGCGCCATCGCACATACAATCTGTTGTCGGCATCGGTCATATTTTCCTCAATGAAGCGATGAATGTCGATTGCCTCGTCAACATATCCGCTCCTTGCCAACGCGATTATTGTCCACGCATTCCACGACAGCAAAACTTTATCGTCGGTGTGCAGACTTGTGCGGCTTTGGCGGTAATCATAAAGCTTTCGCAGACGCTCATCGCTCCACGGCGCTGCCTCGGATTCAATCAGATTGGGAATATTCACGCGCTGCGAAATTCCGTATACACTACAGAATTCTTTGCCGTCCTTCTCGCCGAGAACGGATATAATTTCGTCGGGTGTAAGTGTGTAGAATTTGCCCTCAACGCCATCACTGTCGGCATCCTGCCCGCAATAGCAGCCTCCCTCGGGGGATTTCAGCTCGCGCAGAATATACTCAGCCGTACGCTTTGCAATATTCGCGTAATGCTCGCTGTGCATACGCTCAGCCGCTTCGCTGTATGCAATAATGAGCAGTGCATTGTCATACAGCATCTTTTCAAAATGCGGCTTTAACCAGCGGTCATCAGTAGAATAGCGCGAAAATCCGCCGCCTATCTGATCGAAAATGCCGCCGCGCGCCATTGCGGTGAGCGTGGTGCTTACCATTTCCGTATCGCCGCGCTGCATAAGAAACAGCAGGTTGTGCGGTGTGGGAAATTTCGGTGCGGCACCGAATCCGCCCCATTTGCTGTCAAAGCTGAGCTTGAGTGTTCTGTGTGCTTTCTCTAAAAGTGCCTCGCTCGGCTCAGCGCTTTTCGCTCTTTCAGCAGCAATTGCGTTTGTTAAGCTCTCCCCTGCAAGCATCAGACTCTCGCGGTCTGTGTTCCACAGCTCTGCAATGCGCTCCAGCAAATCCAAAAGTCCCGGCTGACCGTAGCGGCTGTGCTTAGGAAAGTATGTTCCTGCATAAAACGGTTTCTGCTCGGGCGTGAGAAAAACTGTCATCGGCCAGCCGCCCGAGCCCGTAAGTGCCTGACATGCCCTCATATAAACTGCGTCAATA
>JAZULF010000210.1:0-8453 GCA_045643645.1 Oscillospiraceae bacterium | reverse complement strand
ATAAATTCAACAGGGCGCTTTGCTTTCGCCTCGTCAAAATGAAATTCAGCCGGATTGCGCATCGCATCTAAAAGCTGACCGCAAACTTGTCGCACTCGCTTTGATGCGTTTATCTTCCCATCAAGGATTTCAGAACAGTATCGTTCAAGGTTGGACACTAACTATCACCGCCGAGAAATTCCATTAACGGGTCTTTTGATTCCGTAACCGCTCCGAGCGAGTTTATGATTTTAAGCAGCATATCTGCTGTCTTGTTCGCGCTGTCGCACGCCTTCGGCATTTCCTTTATCAATGGGTGCGCGTACACATTTTCTCTGCCCTTGACATATTCTTTTTCAACAATTGCGCCTGCATCGTCAAGTGCCTCGCGCATTGTGTCGATAACTTTTATCTGTGTCTTGTATCTATCGAGCGTAGTGAGGAACAGCGGGTTGTCCTGCACGCCGTACATCTCCGCAAGCTCCTCAAGTCGCTCTATGTTGTTCAATTTCGCTTTAGCTTTTGCCATCTCACTTTACCTCGCTAAATCCAAAAACAATTCGCGCGTAACTCCCACATAAATGTAGGCTCAGCCCTCGGGAGCTCATATGATTATTACCCCTCGGCATTCGGGGGAGCGTCAGAACAACCGAATTTGACCGTTATCATCTGCGCTTAGGCTGTCGCGCTTGATATAATTGCACCGCCTATGCGCTAACCGCACATTACTCCAAGCATTCAAGCCTCCGCGAGCTAACGGGATTACGTGCTCAACGCTCGGATACCAATCGCCTGCAATAAATGTTTCGCCACGCATTGTGTAATCTTCCCAATTACATTTACCACCGCAGATATAACAAGCGCCCGCGTCTCTTTTGAACAGAGACTCGAGCGTAATATCTTTATCAATGTTGTTTCTGTCAGTCAGCCTTTTGTCTTTGGCTCTTGACGATATTCTGTTGCTTCTTTTCTTGCTACATTCTGCGGAACAGGTTTTTACAAGCGAATTATATGTAATGAATGTTTTGCCGCATATTTCGCACTCAAGCGTGCGCTTCTTGCTTTCTCGGAGTTCTTCGTTGCGTTTGGCTGTTTCAGCTTTTCTTTGCTCAGCTTCTCGCTTGCGTTCTTCGGCAGCCTTTTCTTTTTCTTGTGCTTTGGCTTGTCTTTCTAATTCATAACAAGCATTACATCTCGGCACTTTGCCGTGCCTAACATTTCTTACCGAATAGTTGCCAATGCTTCCGCACTTGTGGCATTTAAGGTTTGCCCTACCGTCTGCGTTTATATATCCGTCTACATAGTCAAACGGCAGATTATATTTGTCCAAATAGTTGTGCGCTCTGATATCTGCCGGAAGTGTGCAATTATATATTGAGTCTTCGTTCGGTAGATATGTTTTACTGCATCTACCATCGCGTTTTCTGTATGCGCGTTTGCAACAAATGTCAGTACAATACTTTTTGCGGTTGTTAGTGGTTTCAAATTCTTGCCCACAATATTCGCAAGTCTTTATCATTGATATTTCCTCCATATCTTCCTCTAAAAAACAAAGGCAAGGAAACGAGTGAGGAAAACTCGCTTTCGTGTTGCAATCACTATCCTTGCCATTATTCACTTACTCTTTCCTGCCAATCGGCATACCATTCTCATCAAACAATGCAAGCAACGGAACATATGTGCCAACGCCGTGTCCTTCATAGCAATCGTGGCAGTTCTTACACACATATTTCAGATTAGAATGATTGAGCGTTATGTTTGGGTCGCTGATGTTCTGCGGCGTTAGGTGTATCTTGTGATGCACGATGTAGCCTTGTTCATCGTGGCACTCCTCGCACAATCCGCCGTCAATCAATCTGCGCTGCGCAATGTACGAATCGCGGCAAGACTTCCACGCTTTAGATTTATAAAACGCTTTAGCAAACTCGCGAGCCATTATCTTGTTACCTGCGCAATCTCAATTGCTTTTTCTTTTCCGTGAAGTATCAACTTTTGTTCTGCGTATGCTGTTGGCGGTAAAAGTTTCTTTGCCGCATAGCCTGCGTAACCAAGCCAAGAAGTGCAGACAAGGTGCCGCCAAGGTTTGATTGAAATCTTGTTGTTCTGCTTGTCTATATGTATCTTCGCATTAGGCAAGTCGGCAGGTTTGTGAGTATGTCCTGTAATAAGGCAGTCAAGACCATCGACAGCCATTCCGAATCGCTCACCCTTATTGGCTGCACCGCCCACATAGATTGACGAGCCTGCGCCGTGAGCAACGCAAAGCATATATGTCGGATTGCGTTTGCCATCACCGTTCTGATTGCCTATCTGTATTTTGACGAACGCCATGTTCGGGCGGTAAACATTTTCCACATCGATTTTGCAAGCAATGTCATACATCGGATCGTCATCAACATCTCGGTTTCTGCCGCAATGATTGCCGGGAACGATGCACAAGATGCGGTCTTTAATAGGCTCAAGCAGTGCCGCCATTAGTTTCTTTTGCTCCGCAGGGCGCATTGTGTTATCCCACGGAGATGCAATGCTTGTCTTGGTGGCGTTGTCGATTAAATCACCGCCGAGGACAAGATATGTATTCGGACTATCAAGTACCTTGTTGCAGAACGCTTGCCACTCGTCAGCCATATATTCCATTGCGCCGAGGTGAACATCTGCAATCGGCAGAATGGTTATATCGTCATTCTTCGGGAATTTGCGGATTATCATTTCAAAATCATTAAGGATTGTAATCACCTCGTTACGATATAAAAAACCGCACCGCCCACAAGTGAGTATGCATACGCGCTGTATTACTTTGGCTCTGCCTTGCACTGTGGGCGATGTGGCTATAAGTATGATAACAACAAGACCCACAGCCGTGAAAGGAGAAAGACGGCTGTAGGTCTAAGAAGAAGGAGGTTTCTATATCTGATTTGTTTGTGGCTTTTTATCTTTTACCACGATACGAGCATACCATATAATAAGGGCTGTTTTTTCGCATCTTTTTTGCACTATTTTGTTACATATCCCATTTCAGATGCGATGTTAAGAAGAATTGCGTTGATGTGTCTATATGCTGTTGACGGGTTCATATTGAGCTTTTCGGCCGCGCCAACAATTGTGATTGCTCTGCGCCAATACACAATGTCAATAAGCGTTTTGTCAAGTTCAGAGCAATTATCAATTACTCGCTCTATTGCTTTGCAGCTGAGTTCAGTATGTAATACATAAGAGTTTGTAAGTATGTTCTCAGCGTTGTTTTCTGTTGACCTGCTTGCTGTGTGGGCTGACGGCATACCCGAATAATTAGGAGTTGCAGATGGTATTAAGTCGCGCTTATACGCCTCTAACGCGCGCTTGTCATCGTGGTAATGCTCAAGCTGCCATTCCACCATTCCTTTGATGCGCGGATTCAATATCGATTTAGGTCTGCTCATCATCTACCTCCTAACCGCTTGTATAGTTCTGCGCCGCTAATGTTGGCGTTTATTCCGCCGAGTAGCACTCCGCACCATTGCGACTCGAAAAAGCGCTTGCAATCTTCCATTTCGACTCTTCCAATTTGCCTTTCATACTCATCTTTTGACCTCATTTTTCGCTTTGCGTTTTTAAGGTCGGCTTTTGCTTGAATGATTATTGCTATTGCAAGCTGTCGGTACGGCTCTGCCTCGATAGCGCAGACATTACCTCTACCTTTCAGAGCCATCTTCAAGCTCCTTCCCGTTCATAAGTGCAACCGCCTCATCAAATGTGAGGTTTTTCCAAGTCTTGTTGCCTTGAATCGCGGTGTATGTGCCATCGCCGTTGGAAGCGATATATGTGGTCAGCTCGTGGTCGCATTCGCCGTTTAGGGCGGTTTCGGCTGTTACTTTGTTATCGTATGCCATATAAAATCTCCATCACCTTATCTGCGTTCTCAAGTGTCCTATTCTTCCTGTAAGCTGTTGTCGCAAGCTCGATGTCCTTGAACAGCACCGCCATTCTCCGCATTGAGTTTTGCCCGTTCTCATACTCGGTTTTGTCGGCGCGGTAATCAGCTATTGCGTTAGCCTTTAAGTCTGATGCCTTATCTTTGGTTAACTGTTCTGCTTTGTATTGCAAGCTGATGAGTTTAACCGTCTGATACAAAAGGCGCTCTGGTAGCCGCATAACGCCGTTTGGTAGGGTGTTGTTGTATGCCGCGAGGACAATATCATCTGTTGTCATTAGTAGCCTCCGTTCACATCGCCATAAGTCTGCCAGCAATTACGCCAAGCATAAACAACACTATTGTTAATCTGAATTTGATGTCCTCAAGAAGCCGAATTATTTTTTCAATGTTATATTCGTTCAATCGTATCTCCCCTCCCAAACAACGAAGTATTCTCCGCAGTATTCTGCAAGCTCTCTATCCATACGCGCCTTTGCGTACACAATCTCGGGGTCATCTTTTACATCGGTGTTGAAGATGTCGGCAAACTCCATATACACCGCGCTAAACATATCGTGAAATTCTTTTTGCCGCTTTGCCCCGTAGCCGAGTCTGCCGAGCGCAATCTGCCACATATCCGTTGTCATCTGCCGGATAACTCGCTGTGTCAAGATGCGGTCTTGTGCAATGCGATGCTGAAGCTGTTTTGCATATGCGTTTTTAGGCATTGTGTCCTCCCTCTAAAATGGTAATTCGTCAGCCGCGTTTAACGGCTCGTCATCGTGCTGAGTGTCAAATTCGCTTATCTTGCCCGTTTTGCCGTGCCACGCGAGTTTTACAACGCCGGTGTTAGCGTGTCGGTTTTTGGCAACTATCAACTCGATTTCCTCAATGTCGGGCGCCGTGTAATCTTCCTTTGTCGCCTCGTAATAATCCTTGCGGTGAAGCAGTACAACCGCATCAGCATCTTGTTCAATCGCACCGCTGTCGCGTAGGTCTGTAAGCTGTGGTCTTGAGCCTGCTCGGTTTGCGCTCTCTCGGTTAAGCTGCGCAAGCACCAAGACGGGAACATCAAGAGCCTTTGCCATTGCTTTGAGGTCTGCGCTAATCTCGGTCATCTGCTCGTAACGCGGTTTTTTCTGCGCCTCCTCGCTCGGTCTGACTAAGCCGAGGTAATCAACCACTACCGCGCTTATGCCATCAATCTGTTTTGCGGCTCTCAAGATTTCCGCTGCCGTCATGCTCGATTTGTCGGTCAACGCAAACGGTCTGCCGCTGATGCGTTCAAGTATGTCATTAGCGGTGTTGATTTGGTTGTCTTTCAGCCTGCCCGTCATTATGTCGGTGTAACTAAGCAGACTCGCCATCGCAATTCGCTTGCTGATTATCTGCACTCGGCTCATTTCGAGGCTGACGAACAAAACCGGCTTGTCCGCGCTTGCGATGTTCTCAGCGATGTTCAATGCAAGTGTTGTTTTGCCCATTCCCGGTCTCGCGCCGACAACATACATACCCTGCCGAAACATACCGCCGCCAAGCTGTCTGTCGAGGTCAACAAAGCCGGTCTTACAGAACGCATACTCGGGGTTGTCCTTGACTCGCTGGTAGTAAGCACGCCAATCATCAGCAGATTGAGCCGCTGTTATCACGCTTGCGCCGCTGCGTTTAACCTCGTCAAGTTCTGCCCTCAACGCATCGAGCGCATCATCGGGGTTAATGCTGTTGTCATAGCTGTTGTTGGCAAGATAATCAGCAAGGTCGGTCATCTTCCTGCGCTTGCTGTTGTTCAATACGCCCTCACAGTACAGTTCAATGTTCGCCGCACTCGGTACGCATCGCATACAGCTTGCTATGTACTCAACGCCGCCGTTGCCAATAGCCTCGGCAATCGCCACGGGGTCAATCGGCTTGCAATCGTCTGCAAGTGTCAGCGCCGCATCGAATGCCCTTGCCGCTTTTGGCTCAAGGAAGTCCGCAACAGCAAGCATCCTCTCTGCAATCGGGAAACTGGCGGCATCAACGCAAATCGAGCCTATAACCGCTGACTCGTAATTAAGTTGTGTCGCCTCCGTCTGATACAATCTTTACAAACCTCGTTTCGCCGTTCTCGTCTGTTTTGACTTCCCATCGCACCGAGGGCTGCGCCGCCTTAAGCGGAGCGCAGACCGCAGGTGCATTATTATTAATGTTAATGACATTATCATTTACATTGTCATTATCATTAACATTATCATTAGCTATTGTTTTGCTATTGTTTGCTATTGATTGCTTTTGTTTGCTATTGTTTTTGCGTTTAGCATTGTTGTTACCTTGATTTCGGCTGACTCCCTTGCCGTTTTTGCCGCCGTTTCGCCCTGCTTCAACGCGCTTATCGTGTTTCTGCTGCGCTGATGCTATGCAAGCGCTCATTTGGGTAAACATTGCGCTTAATGGGTATTCAAGGTTAGGCTCAACGCCATCAAGTCCGTAATCTATGAGGGCGTTTAACATAACCATTTGTTCCTCTACATCGGGTATAAGTCTTATGGTTTCTATAAAGCTGCGGTAGAACAGAAAACTATCAGCCATTGCCCTCACCTCCTAAAATCTCGGCAATCACCTTGCCCGTTTCGCTCTTGCGGCAAAATCGCCACTCGATGCCGTACTTTTCTGCCATCGTCTGCATTGAGCGCATAACAGCTTTTGACGGGCGCACCTTGATGCCGCGAGTTTGCAGAGGATTGTGCCAATGCTCAACATCTTCGATGCGCCGTATGTTTTCGCACTCAACGAGGATAATTAGCTTTGTGCCATCTTCCTGCGCCCTTATGCACTCGTTGCGGAATCGCTCGTGGTCGCCAACGATGTTTTGATACACTTCGGGCATACCCGCCTTTGTGTCAATGCTGATTGCAGGCGGTGTGATATAATCGCCGTTAACGAGCGCTGTGCGCTTTAGGGTTATGCCCATCGCAGAGAGTTGGGCGGCGATGTTATCGTGCTTACCTCTCTGCTGACGGGTGTCCTCGTAAATGACCATTGCTTAGAACGGCAGAGCGCCATCATCGTTGCCGATGTCGGTGAATGTTGCCGTCTGCGGCTTGGACGCGAGTTTCTTAGGCTCGGGGATTGTGTAGTTTTCCTTGTTGTAGTCATCTGCGGTGAGGATTTCGGTAACATTGTAACGGGTGCCGGTGTTGCCGTTCTGCTTGGTGTATTCCTCGGTCTGAACAAGGGCAAAGAACACCTTACCAACAAGCGCCTTCTCGTTGCCGCTGAAAGTAAAACCGCCGTTTGCGCTCTCGATGCACTTCATATTGCGCTTAAAGATGCCGAGCGCCTTTTCAGAGTAGTACAGGCGAGTGTGCAGCGCCCAAAAGCCAAACTTCTCGCAGAGGTCGGTTGCGTAGTTCTTAAACTCGCCGTCAACAAAGTCAAATTCAACCTCAAGATACGGCTTGCCGTTCTGCTCCTTGTCCTCAACCTTTTTGATAACGCACTTGTATGCGCCACAAACGGGGTCTTTGAACGCGGTTGCCTCGGTTGCGTTGTTGTATGCGTTCATATCGATTTTCATATATAATCCTCCGTATAATTATTCATTTTCGTCTGTGTCCATCTCAAGCGGACAGTTAGTGCCGACATATTTGTTCGGCTCAAATGATGCGACCTCGCCGTTTGCTCGGCATCGGTGAGTGCTTGGATTGTGGTAAAAACACTCGTTGCAGCAGATGTGTGCGTTGCCTCGGCTGTCGATGGGAAAGTACACTTCTATTTTTGCCGATGCGTGTATGTAGCCGGTTATGCCGGTTTCAAACTTGCTCATAAGCCGTAGTACTCCCTTATGGTTGCATCGACCATCTTCAAATCGTTCTCAATCAGCGACTCCGCGAACATACCAATAGGCGATTTAACGGTATCATAGCCGTTGTTGCGAGTGCTGAAATAGTAGTTACCATCCTGCACAACGGTCTTGAGGCAGATGGTAGCCATACCCTCGACAGAATAGTTATCGGTCATCTTGCCAACCGTCTTGAATCGTTCTCTGCCCTCGTTGTCGCGCTCGATGTGTGCGAGGAAGTAGACGATTGTATCTGCAGGCAAATCGTTCACAACGGTCTGAAACAGTGCCCACAGATTAAGCGCGATGTCGGTGAATTTCTGAAAGCCGTTTTCCTTTGCTCTGCGCATCATCTCGTTAGCCTGCAGATACTGCGCATCGTCAATCACGATTGACTTTGCTTTCGCCTTTTTCAGAACAACATCGATTTCCTCATATTTATCGCTGTTAAAAGGCTTGATTTCAGACTTGAACGGCAGCGGCTTTTTAGCCACATTTATAATGCCGATTTCGCCTGCGCCAAAGTTTCGCATCGAAGCGGACTTTCCGGTGCCGCTTTCACCGATAATCAGAACGGGTATTCCCATTTGTTACCTCCTAATCGTAAAGTATTTCTTCCACCGTCAAATGCTCCGAGCCTATCAAATCGGCAAACTCGTTGAGGCTCAGTTCATCGCGTATGCCCTCAAAGCAGGTTTCACAGTACCATTTGTCCTCAAAGCTGTAGACCGTTTCCCACGGCTGACACTCGCACAAGCACTC
>JAZULF010000209.1:0-9660 GCA_045643645.1 Oscillospiraceae bacterium | reverse complement strand
TTACAGATATGTAGGTACCGACATTGCCGAGATAATCTACGGGCAGGGTATCTGCCTGGAGGAGTACATAGATATGTACTGCAATTGAACTAACAAAAAAGAAGTCAGGCATTTGAACTGACTTCTTTTTTTATCAATCTTCCTTCCCCCACAAAGAACAATCTTTGAGGGGACCCCAAAGTTAACCGCTTCTCATAATGGACCAACGAAACAAAAAACGAGTACCAAAAGGTACTCGCTTTTTTGGTGCCGGTGGCCGGACTCGAACCGGCACGATGCAAGCACCAGAGGATTTTAAGTCCGCCGTGTCTACCATTCCACCACACCGGCACATTATATGTGAATACCGTCAGCCGATATTCATTAGGCAAACTATTGTATCATTGCACGGAGCGTATGTCAACAATCAAGACATAAAGCGGTTCTAAATTACAATTAATGTAGATTGCCCTTGCGTAACCAAACAGATTTTGATATTATAGTCTATTATAATATAAATATGTGTAGTGTTGAATGATGAATTACAGTAAATGGAAAATTTCAAACAGAATATGTGCTGAAAACACGGCCTTGACCGAGGCGGGCTTCACACCGCTGCTGTCGGCAATTCTCTCCATAAGAGGAATGAATGACGCAGCGCAGGCACAGCAGTTTCTCTGCGGCGGCGCCGAAACGCTCATTGACCCTATGCGCCTTAAGGACATGGACAAGGCAGTGAGCAGAATCAAGGCAGCTATTGCCGCAGGAGAAACAATGGCGGTTTACGGCGACTACGATGTTGACGGCATAACCTCAACCTGCCTGCTTACCGACTGGCTGCGCAGCAAGGGAATTGATTGCATACCCTATATTCCCGACCGTATTGAAGAGGGCTACGGCCTTAACAGTGCGGCTATTGCAGCGCTCAAGGATAAGGGCGTAAGCCTTATCATTAGCGTTGACTGCGGAATTACTGCGGCGCAGGAGGCTGAGTTTGCACGGCAGATAGGTGTTGAGCTCATCATCACCGACCACCACGAGTGCCGCGAGCAGACTCTGCCCGAGGCAGTTGCGGTAATCGACCCCAAGCAGGAGGCGTGCAGCTATCCCAACAAGGATCTCGCGGGTGTAGGCGTTGCGCTCAAGCTTGTGTGCGCCGTTGAGGGAAACAACGAGGCGGTCATAAACCGCTATGCTGACCTCGCAGCAATCGGTACGGTTGCAGATGTGGTTTCGCTTACGGGCGAAAACCGCTACATAGTCCGCACTGGACTATCGATGATTGAAAACACCTCCAGACCGGGCATTGCGGCGCTTCTGCGCGAGTCCGGTATGGCTGACCGCAAGGTTTCCTCGTCCACAATCGGCTTCACACTCGCGCCGCGACTCAATGCGGCAGGCAGACTCGGCAATGTCAGCGTTGCGGGCAGACTGCTTATGACGCATGACGAGGCCGAGGCAAATGAGCTTGCTGCCGAGCTGTGCGACCTTAACCGCAAGCGCCAGGCACTCGAAACGGGTATCTGGGAGGATGCAAGCAATATGATGGCGGGCAAAAATCCCGACACACCTATTGTGCTTGCAAGCGAAAAGTGGCATCAGGGCGTAATCGGTATTGCGGCATCTAAGCTTTCCGAGCAGTATTCACTGCCCACGGTAATGATTTGCTTCGACGGCGAAAAGCGCAAGGGCTCCTGCCGCAGCTACGGCGGCTTTAACCTTTTCGATGCGCTGTCTGCATGCTCGGAGCATCTTGACGGCTTCGGCGGACATGCTCTTGCCGCGGGACTTAATATCCGCAGAGAGAAGCTTGATGATTTCTGCGAGGCATTCAGCGAATATTACAGAGCAAACAAGCCCGAGGAGCTGCCCGCGCTGGATTGCGACCTTGAGATACTCGAGCCTTCTATGCTCGATATGGAGGGCGTTGAATCGCTCAATATGCTTGAGCCCTTCGGCAGCGGCAATCCCAAGCCTGTGCTGTGCATAAGCGGCGCAAAGCTTGATAAGATAACACCCATCGGCGGCGGCAGACATCTTCGCTTTACCGTCAATTACAGAGGAGCAAACTTTGAGTGCGTGTTCTTCTCGCACACCGAAAGCGAGCTCGGACTCAATGTCGGTGACCGCATTGATGTTGCATTCACACCGCAGATAAATGAATTCCGCTTCCGCAGCTCCGTTCAGCTGCAGGTTGTTGCAGTAAGGCTTCACGACCCGAAGCCTATGTGCGAAGGCTTGCTCGCAGGTGATGAAAAGCTTCCCGTGCAGGAGGCAGCGGTGTACTGTCCCGACAGAAACGCGTTCGTGCGTGTATGGAGAAAGCTCCAGGCCGCAGGCGGTGCGGTTGCGGCAGACCTTGACGGAGTAATCCGTCAGTGCCCCAAGGGACTTGAACCCGAGCGCTTCTGTATATGCCTGCTTGCGTTGTGCGAGCTCGGTCTGCTGCAAAAAACAGACAATGATTCCGTGTTCGGTGCAAAAATCGTATCGGGCTCGGCTAAGGTAAATCTTGAGGATTCTGAGATAATCAAACGCCTGAAAGCGAGACTTTGAAATGAGTGCAGACAAAAGCTCTGTAAATCTGAATAATGCACCGCTTGACCCCGATGCCATGTTCGAGGCGCTGTCGGAGAAGATATCCTCGGCAGGACTTGATATGGATATGGGCAGAATCCGCGCAGCCTACAGTATGGCGCGTCTTGCCCATTCGGGACAGCTCCGCAAGGACGGCTCGCCGTATGTCACCCACTGCGTTGCCGCAGCTGACATCTCAGTTGATATGGGACTTGACGAGGACTCGATTGTCGCTGCGCTTCTGCACGATGTAATTGAGGACACCGAGCTTACGCACCATGACATTGCCCGTCAGTTCGGAGAACCCGTAGCAAACATCGTTGAGGGCGTTACCAAGCTGACCCGTGTGCAGTACACCAGCAAGGAAGACGAGCAGATGGAAAATCTGCGCAAGATGCTGATGGCAATGGCAAAGGATATCCGCGTAATCCTGATTAAAATTGCCGACCGCCTGCACAATATGCGCACAATGGCATATCAGACAGAGGAAAAGCAGCGAATCAAATCTCTTGAAACAATGGAGATTTATGCCCCCATTGCTCACCGACTCGGTATGCAGCGTGCAAAATGGGAGCTTGAGGACCTTGCGCTTATGTACCTTGACCCCACGGGCTACAAGGAGATAATGGAAACCCTTGAGTCCCGTATGGACACCCTCGAAAGCTTTATGACCACCGTCGGCGATAAGATGAAAAAGCGCCTCGAGGACGAGGGCTTGCAGGTCACAGTTTACAGCCGCATCAAGCATATATACAGCATCTACCGCAAGATGTATGCTCAGAAGCTGGACATTAACGGCATCTTCGACCTCTGTGCCTTCCGCGTCATTGTTGATACAATTCCCGACTGCTACAATGTTCTCGGCATCATTCACGATATGTTCAAGCCCGTGCCTGGCCGCTTCAAGGACTATATATCAACCCCGAAGCCGAATATGTACCAGAGCGTGCATACAACGGTAATCGGCTCCGAGGGCATACCCTTTGAGGTGCAGATAAGAACCTGGGATATGCACCGCACCGCAGAATACGGCATCGCGGCGCACTGGAAGTACAAAATAGGAGACAGCGGTATCAAGTCCGGTGATGAGGAGAAGTTCGCGTGGGTACGCAGGCTGCTTGAAAGTCAGCAGGAATCCGATGCAACGGACTTTTTCCACAACCTGAAGATAGATATGTTTGCCGATGAGGTATTCGTTTTCTCGCCTAAGGGCGATGTAATCAACCTCCCGGCAGGCGCAACACCCATAGATTTTGCGTACAGCATTCACTCGGCAATCGGTAACAGCATGGTCGGTGCTGCGGTAAACGGTCGTATCGTAACCTTTGACCATGTGCTTCAGAACGGTGATATTGTCGAGGTCCGTACGGCAAAGAACGCACCCGGACCGAGCCGCGATTGGCTCAATATCGCAAAGAGCGGCTCCGCTCGTACGAAAATCAAGCAGTGGTTCAAAAAAGAACGCCGCGAGGAGAATATCATCCGCGGCCGCGAAATGTTTGAGGCCGAGCTGCGGGCAAAGGGTCTGCGTATGGAGGTCATCTCCGATGAGGATATTCTGCCGCAGCTTCTGAAGAAGGTTTCGTATTCTTCACTTGATGAGATGTATGCCGCCATCGGCTACGGCGGTATGGCAGCAACCCGCGCGGTCAACAGAATGAAGGATGAGCTGCTAAGACAGCAGCACGCAAACGAAAAGCGCACCGTTCTTGATAAGGTAACCGAGGCCGCTGAACGCAGACAGGTGCAGGCACAGCGCAACATAAAGCCCGTACACGGCATTCTCGTTGAGGGACTTGACAATTGCCTTATCAAATTCTCGCGCTGCTGCACACCCGTGCCGGGCGATGACATCATCGGCTATATAACACGCGGGCAGGGTGTTTCAATTCACAGAAGCGACTGCGAAAATGCATCGCGCCGCAACGATAAGCCTGAGGATATCGGCCGATGGATTGATGTCAGTTGGGCAGACGAGATACACGAGATGTACACAACGGCAATCACCGTTGTATCCCGTGAGCGCAGCGGTCTTGTAATGGACATTGCAACTGTAATGAACGCACTCAATTCAAAGGTACGCACCATCAATGCGCGCGACACCGGAGATAAGAGCATTGTAAATATCACGCTTGAAACCAAGAGCCTTGAAGAGCTGAGAACTGTTATCAACAGACTTCTCGGAATAAGCGGAGTCGTTGAGGTCAACCGAAACGGAGGTAAAAGATGAGAGCAGTTCTGACAAGAGTTACCTCCGCATCCGTTGCGATTGACGGCGAGGTGAAAAGCAGCATCGGCAAGGGATTTCTTGTCCTGCTCGGAGTCCACGAGGACGACGGGGAGGCAGAGGCAAAAAAGATTGCCGATAAAATCTGCGGACTCAGAGTTTTTGAGGACGATGCAGGCAAGATGAATGTCGGACCTGCTGACGCAAACGCGCAGCTTCTAATAATCAGCCAGTTTACACTGTTTGCCGACTGTAAATCGCGCCGTCCCGGCTTTTCAAAGGCTGCACGGCCGGATAAGGCAATACCGCTATATGAGCTGGTGATAAAGGAATGTGAAAGCCGCGGCTTTTCCGTAGGCACCGGTGAGTTCGGTGCAGATATGAAGGTCGAGTCGGTAAACGACGGACCTGTTACCATTATTCTTGATACAAAGGAACTTTGATTATGAACATTAAAACACTGCCCGTAGGACAGCTTGAAACCAATTGCTATATTGTAATAAACGAGGAAAACCTCGAGTGCGTTGTTGTTGACCCCGGTGACGAGAGCAACACCATACTCGACTATATAGAGTCAAGCAAGCTCAGCGTCAAGGCTATTATGCTCACACACGGACACTATGACCATGTCGGCGCCGTTGAAGAGGTTATGGAGCAGACAGGCTGTGAGCTTTATATGAATGAGCGCGATGAGGGCTACGAGCCCGGTATGAGCGGGATGAAGTTCAAGGCACCCGAGGGCGTAAAGTTCTATGACGATGGCGATGTTATCAAAGCGGCAGGCCTTGAATTCAGCATCATCGCAACTCCCGGCCACACCCCCGGCGGCGTATGCATCATCTGCGGCGGGGCACTGTTCACCGGTGATACTCTCTTCCGCGGCAGCTGCGGAAGAACCGACTTCCCCAACGGCAGTATGAGAGCTGAAATGCAGTCTTTGAAGCGCATCTGCCAGCTTCCCGGTGACTACGAGGTTTACCCCGGACATATGGACAGCTCAACCTTAGAGCGCGAGCGCCGCTTCAATCACTACTGCCGCGAGGCAATGGCAAAATTTTGATTTAAGCAGCTGCCGTGCATTTGTACGGCGTGCGCTTAACGGAGATAGGAAATGTTCAAAACACTGATAACGGCGATGCTGCCCGTGCTTGAAATCCGAGCCGCCATACCCGTCGGAATATCCGAGGGGCTTAGTGCATGGCTTGCGTTTGCGGTAGGGTTTGTCGGCAATATGCTGCCGGTGCCGTTTTTGATATTGCTGACGAGAGTAATAATCGATTGGCTAAAAAAGAAAAAACTACTGACACGCTTTACAAAGTGGCTCGAGGAAAAGGGCACGAAGGGCGCCGAAAAGGTGCAGCGCCACCGCTTCTGGGGATTGTTCATTCTGGTAGCAATTCCGCTTCCGGGAACGGGTGCGTGGACGGGTGCGCTGGTCGCCTCGCTGCTTGATATGCGCCTTAAAAGAGCGCTGCCTGCAATCGCAATGGGTGTTATTGCCGCAGGACTTGTTGTGCTTGCGGTAACCTACGGAGTAATTTCGGTCGGCGCAATGATATAAAAAAGACTTCCGAGTTAAACTCGGAAGTCTTTTTCTGTTTGGTTATCTTACACCCTTGTCGTACGGTATACCCTCAGCCTTAGGCGCTCTGGAATTTTTGGAGGTGAACGCAAGAACGAGCAGTGTAATGAGGTAGGGGAGCATACGGTACAGATGTGCGCTGATGCCGAGCTGAGCCAATGCAAACACACCGTCGCCGTTGATGTCAAGGCTGGTGTATGCCGCGGCAATACACTTGAACAGACCGAACAGCAGGGAAGCACCTGCGATGTTCAGCGGCTTCCAGTTACCGAAAATCATAACTGCAAGAGCGAGGAAGCCGAAGCCTGCGACATCGCCGTTTGACGAGCAGTTTGCGGTGGTCAGGGCATAGACGAAGCCGCCCATACCTGCAAGCGCACCGGAAATGGTGGTGCCTGCGTAGCGCATCTTGTGAACATTGATGCCCAAAGAGTCTGCTGCCTGAGGATTTTCACCGCAGGAGCGCAGACGCAGACCGAAGCGGGTCTTGTAAAGAATTATGGACAGAATAATGAACAGAATGATGCAGACATAGGTTGCGAGGTAAACCTTGTTGACGAAGGTTTCAGCGAGGAAGCCCCACTCAACGGATTTGTCAACACCGAGGGTGGACTTCTTAATCATAAACCAGCTTGCGGAGTCGCCGGTTGCCATCTGCAGAGTGTTCTGGTTAGCAATGATGCGGATGAAGAACAGAACGAGTGCGGGAGCGAGCATATTAAGTGCGGTACCGCCGATAGTCTGGTCAGCGCGCAGATTGATAGATGCAAACGAAAGCAGCAGGGAAAATACCGCGCCCATAACTGCGGCAACGAGCATTGCGAGCATTTCAAGACCCTGCAGAGTCACCCAGTCACCTGCGGCCTTTGCTGCCATAAACATATCGTTTGTCTGAACGGTGCGGACAAAAAGTACGCCTATGAACGCACCGAAAATCATAATACCCTCGAGTGCGAGGTTAATAATACCGCTTCGCTCGGCAAAGCAGCCTGCCAGCGCGACAATCATAAGAGGAACTGCGTAAATCAGAGTCTGCTGAATCAGAAATGTCATACTGCCTCGCCTCCTTTCTCGGTTTCCGCAGGTTTCACATCGGAAGCAACGGGCTTTGCCTTGTGCTTCTTCTTGCTTTCAAGCCACATACGAATAACGAGAGCAAATGCGCTCAGATAAACAATGGCGGCAATGATAACATCGGTGATGTACTCATTGTATGCCGTGAGGTTTGTAAGCTGCAGACCTGCGATGTCAAGCATTGACATAAAGATTGCGGAGAAGATAACGGCAATGGGGTTGTTGGTTGCAAGAAGTGCAACTGCGATGCCGTTGAAACCCTCGGCGGGCAGTGACTGATAGGTTGTCCAGAAGAACTCGGTGTTTCCTGCAAGGTAGTACAGAGAACCGCCTGCTGCTGCAAGTGCACCGGAGATTGCCATTGAAAGCACGATGTTGCGCTTATCCTTTATGCCCGCATAGCGTGCGCCGTGGCGGTTAGCACCGCAAGCCTTTAGCTCGTAGCCGAGAGTGGTCTTGTTCATGATGATGTACATGACAATTGCAAGGATAATCGCGACCAGGATACCGCCGTTTACCTGAGAACCGGGGAAGATGTGGTCAAGTCCGAGCTTTGAGGTCGCAACGCCGTTGAAGCTCGTCTTGTAGATGTAGCCGGTCTTTGTGCCCTCGGTGATGTTCTTGAAGTTGCTGATATCGAACAGCCAGGTTACGACATTAGCGGCAATCCAGTTGGTCATGATGCAGGCGAGAACCTCGTTGATGTTGAGGTATGCCTTGACAAGTCCGGGGATTGAACCCCATACGGCGCCTGCGAGCATACCGCCGATGAAGGCAATGAACCAGATGAGAACGGGGGATACTGCGTCAGCGGGAATGCTGAGCGCAATCATCAGCGTTACCATCGTGCCCATAAGGTACTGACCGGGGGCACCGATGTTGAACAGACCCGTTTTGAACGCAACCGCAACGGAAAGACCCGTCATGATAAGCGGAGTTGCGCGGAAGAGCATATTGCCGAAGCTTGTGGGGTTAAAGCCCCATGTCAGCACACCCGAGGCATCTCGACCCGTGCTGAAAAGACCTGCGAAGATAAGTCTTACGCCGTCCCATACGCTCTTTGCACCGAGATTATCCTTGGAAAAGCCGACAATTGCAACGATGATGCTGCCGACGGCAAGACCGATAAGTATCGATATGAGGGAGGCAAGAACTTTCTTTGTGCCTTCTTTGTTGTAGAGAGTGCGCAGCTTGTTTTCTTTCATTACTGTTCACCCTCCTTGTTATTTCTCTTAGCGCCCGACATATAAAGTCCGAGCTCCTGGATGTTAGTCTTCTTCGGGTCAAGCTCGCCGACAATCTCACCCTCGTACATTACGAGTATGCGGTCAGAAAGGCTCATAACCTCGTCAAGCTCGAGTGAAACAAGCAGAATTGCCTTGCCCGCATCGCGCTGAGCAACGAGCTGACTGTGGATAAACTCAATTGCGCCGACATCAAGACCTCGGGTAGGCTGAACCGCAACGATGAGGTCCTTATCGCGGTCAAGCTCACGGGCGATGATTGCCTTCTGCTGATTACCGCCGGACATACTGCGCGCAGTGGTAACTGCGCCCTGACCGGAGCGTACATCGAATTTTTCGATAAGTCCGTTTGCGTACTCGCGTACCGCATCGGTTTTTATAAAGCTGAAGTGCTGGAACTGAGCCTCCTTATAGCGCTGAAGCACCATATTCTGCTCAAGGCTGAAATCGAGAATAAGTCCGTGCTTGTGACGGTCCTCGGGGATATGGCTCATGCCTGCGGCGCTCTTGCCGTGAATGCTTGAGCGGGTGATATCTTTACCGTTAAGCATAATCTTGCCGTGGGATACCTTTTCAAGACCGGTTATGCCGTGAATAAGCTCAGACTGGCCGTTGCCGTCGATACCTGCAATGCAGACGATTTCACCCTTGCGTACCTGGAAGCTGACATCCTTGACGGCATCGTTTTTGTGAAGCTTGGAGGGGACAACGAGATTTTCAACATCAAGCACAACATCGGAAGGCTTTGCCTCATCCTTATGCACCTCAAGCTGAACGGGTCTGCCGACCATCATGTTAGACAGCTCCTGCTTGTTGGTGTCGCAGGTGTTTACCGTGCCGACATATCTGCCCTTGCGGAGAACTGTGCAGCGGTCTGCAACCGCCATAATCTCGTTGAGCTTGTGGGAGATAAACAGAATGGATTTGCCCTCCTTGGCAAACTCACGCATAGTCTCCATAAGCTCGTCAATCTCCTG
>JAZULF010000208.1:0-2649 GCA_045643645.1 Oscillospiraceae bacterium | reverse complement strand
TTGCGCTGATTGACTACGGCGCAAAGATGAACATTATCCGCTCGCTCAACGAGCGCGGCTGCGATGTGACGGTTGTTCCCGCATCGACAAGCGCCGAGGATATTCTCGCGATGAATCCAGACGGCGTTATGCTGTCAAACGGCCCCGGAGACCCTGCCGAGAATATCTACTGCATTGAGCAGATTAAAAAGCTCATCGGCAAAAAGCCTATCTTCGGCATCTGCCTCGGTCATCAGCTTACCGCTCTTGCAATGGGCGGACAGACAATAAAGCTCAAGTACGGCCACCGCGGCGGCAATCAGCCCGTGCGCGAGGTGTCGGGCGGCAGAACCTACATCACAAGCCAGAACCACGGCTATGCCGTAGTTGCAGAGAGCATTTCTGGCTGCGGTGTGCAGACCTTTGTAAATGCCAATGACGGCAGCTGCGAGGGTGTTGAATACCCGGGCCTCGACTGCTTCACCGTGCAGTTCCACCCCGAAGCCTGCTGCGGCCCGAAGGACACCTCCTTCTTGTTTGACCGTTTTACTGCGTTAATGGGAGAAATGAAAAATGCCTAAGAATTCAAATATAAAGAAAGTGCTGGTTATCGGCTCGGGACCCATTGTCATAGGTCAGGCTGCGGAGTTTGACTATGCAGGTGCACAGGCGTGCAGGGTGCTGAAGGATGAGGGCATCAATGTTGTGCTCGTAAACCCCAACCCCGCAACAATAATGACCGACGGCCAGTTTGCAGACGAGATATATCTTGAAGCGCTTGATGTTCAGACGCTTACACGAATCATAGAAAAAGAACGCCCCGACGGCATTCTCGCAGGTCTCGGCGGACAGACGGGACTTACCCTCGCAACCGAGCTTTCCGAGCTCGGTATTCCCGAGAAGTACGGCGTTTGCCTTCTCGGCTCTGACGAGCAGGCAATCAGCAAGGCTGAGGACCGCGAGCTTTTCCGCAAGGAAATGGAGAAGATAGGTCAGCCCGTCGTAGCCTCCGACATTGCAAACGATGTTGAAAGCGCACTCGCCGTTGCCGAAAAAATCGGCTACCCCGTAATCGTGCGCCCTGCTTACACCCTCGGCGGCTCGGGCGGCGGCATTGCCGAAAACCCCGAGGAGCTTGCGGAGATTGCCGAGAACGGAATTGACCTTTCGCCCATCAGCCAGGTGCTCGTTGAAAAGTGCATCTCCGGCTGGAAGGAGATTGAGTTTGAAACCATGCGCGATGCAGCAGGCAATGTAATTGCCGTCTGCTCTATGGAAAACTTTGACCCCGTAGGCATTCACACGGGCGACTCCATCGTTGTCGCACCTGCACTCACTCTTGCCGACAAGGAGTATCAGATGCTGCGCAGCGCATCGCTCGATATCATATCCTCAATCGGCATCGTAGGCGGCTGCAACTGCCAGTTTGCGCTCAATCCCGACAGCTTTGAGTACGCCGTAATCGAGGTCAATCCGCGCGTATCCCGTTCCTCCGCACTTGCATCAAAGGCAACGGGCTACCCCATTGCAAAGATAACCACCAAAATCGCGCTGGGCTATACCCTTGACGAGATTAAGAACGATATAACGGGCAAGACCTGCGCCTGCTTTGAGCCTGCGCTTGACTATGTTGTTGTCAAGTTCCCCAAGTGGCCGTTTGACAAGTTCATCGGCTCAAGCCGCAAGCTCGGCACTCAGATGAAGGCAACGGGCGAGGTCATGTCAATTGCACCGAGCTTTGAGATGGCGCTTATGAAGGCTGTCCGCGGCGCTGAAATCTCCCTCGACACCCTCAATTGCGTACCTCTGTCCGACAAGAGCCTTGAGGAGCGCCTGCACGAGCAGAACGACAGACGCATCTTCACAATCTTCGAGGCGCTGAAGGCAGGCGTGAGCATTGAGCATATCCACGATATTACTAAGGTTGATAATTGGTTCCTCGCAAAGCTGAAGAAGCTTGCCGACTTTGAGGCAGTTCTCGCATCCGAGTACAGCGAGGAGATTTATATGCAGGCAAAGCAGTTAGGCTACACCGATGCGGCAATAAAGCGCATCTCGGGCCGTGAGGAAATCGGCAGCGTTGATTTCAGCTACAAGATGGTTGATACCTGCGCGGCTGAATTCGAGGCACAGACTCCGTACTTCTACTCAAGCTGCGATAAGTACTGCGAGTCACGCAGCTTCAAGCGCTCGGGCAAGCCCGTTGTAATGGTCATCGGCTCGGGCCCCATCCGCATCGGTCAGGGCATCGAGTTTGACTACGCCTCCGTCCACTGCGTGTGGATGCTCAAGCGGGCGGGCTATGACGTGGTCATGATCAACAACAACCCGGAGACTGTCTCCACCGACTTCGACACCTCCGACCGCCTGTACTTTGAGCCGCTGACGCCGGAGGATGTGCTGGGTGTGATCGCCACGGAGAAGCCGGTGGGCGTGGTGGCTGCCTTCGGCGGCCAGACCGCCATCAAGCTGACTCATGCGCTCCAGGATGCGGGCGTGCGGATCATGGGTACCAGCGCCGACATGATCGACGCGGCCGAGGACCGCGGGCGCTTTGACGCGGCCATGGAGAAGTATGGCATCAAGCGCGCCCAGGGCCGCACGGTCATGACCAGCGACGAGGCGGTGAAGGCCGCCAATGAACTGGGCTATCCCGTGCTGGTGCGCCCC
>JAZULF010000207.1:0-1633 GCA_045643645.1 Oscillospiraceae bacterium | reverse complement strand
CGGACTTTTTGTTCCCGCAGAGCTTCCGAAAATGGACGCTGACGAAATCAGCACCCTGTGCAAAATGGACTACCGCGGCAGAGCGGTACACATTCTTGAGAAGTTCCTTGATGAATTCAGCAGGGAAGAGCTTGAGACCATCGTAAAGGCTGCCTATGGCGATAACTTCGACACAGCCGAGATTGCACCGCTTCACCTTGTTGACGGCAATACCGCAGTTCTTGAGCTGTGGCACGGCCCGACATCAGCATTCAAGGATATGGCACTTCAGATGCTGCCTCATCTGCTGACCGCATCACTCAAAAAGTGCGGCGAAACCCGCAAGGTCTGCATTCTCGTTGCAACAAGCGGCGATACCGGTAAGGCTGCACTTGAGGGCTTTGCAGATGTAGAGGACAGCAAGATTTTAGTATTCTATCCGCACAACGGTGTTTCCGATGTACAGAAGCTGCAGATGATAACCCAAAGCGGCAAAAATGTCAGTGTTGCAGCGGTTTACGGCAACTTTGACGATGCGCAGACCGGCGTTAAGAAGATATTTAACGACCGCGAGTTTGCAGCTGAGATTTCCGAAAAGGGCTGGTTCCTTTCCTCTGCAAACTCCATCAACTGGGGCAGACTTCTTCCTCAGATTGTCTACTACTTCTCCGCATACTGCGACTATGTAAATTCCGGCAGCATCGCATTCGGCGATGTAGTTGACTTTGCGGTACCTACCGGCAACTTCGGCAATATTCTTGCCTGCTGGTATGCAAAGAAGATGGGACTTCCAGTCGGCAGACTCCTTTGCGCATCTAATGAGAACAATGTTCTCACCGACTTCTTCGCAAGCGGCACTTATAACCGCAACAGAGTTTTCCACACAACAATTTCTCCGTCTATGGACATTCTTGTTTCCAGCAACCTCGAGCGCCTTCTTTACTCCGTCAGCGAGGACGATAAGCTTGTTGCAGAGTATATGGCAAAGCTCAGCGAATCGGGCGAATACACCGTTTCCGAGGAAATCAAGAAGGTGCTGAACGATAACTTCTCCGGCGGCTTCTGCAGCGATGTAGATACCAAGGCACTGATTAACAAGGTTTACACCGAAAATAATTATCTTATGGACACCCATACCGCGGTTGCATACAAGAACCTGTGCGATTACCGCGCTGAGAACAAGACCGTTCCCACCGTTGTTGTATCCACTGCAAGCCCGTTTAAGTTCTGCAACAGCGTTCTGAGCGCACTCGGCGAGAATTCCGATGCACCCGGCACCGAGCTTATTGAAAAGCTCTCCGATTACACCGGACTGCCTGCACCGAAGCCCCTCAAGGACCTCGATAAGCGCGAAAAGAGATTTAATCTTGTTGTTGAAAAGCAGGATATGAAGCAGACCGTCAAGGAATTCCTGCTGTAATATGTACGGGACTTAAGTCCCGCCCAAATCAGTCGCAGCAGCCACGAGGACAGAAGGTGCCGCAGTAGGTCTCGGACTTGGTTGTGGCTCTGTCGTTCTGAACCTTGATTTTTGAAGCGGCGCACTTATTGTCAATGGTGTTGTACTTGCAGTTGGTTACATCGCAGCCGACACCGGTGATTTCGCTTTCACTAAGCTTCTTGTTATTCATTCTATTTACCTCCAGAGATTATT
>JAZULF010000206.1:0-1675 GCA_045643645.1 Oscillospiraceae bacterium | reverse complement strand
ACGCGCTGGGTGCTTTCGGACAGCTTAATCTCAAGCGGCTTTGTTTCCGCCTCGAGCGTTGCGCGCACCGTCTGATAGACAATGTCGAAAACCTTTTTCTCGTCCGAGAATTTGACCTCGGTTTTCGCGGGGTGGACATTGACATCGACAGAGCTTGTCTTGAGCGTGAGATACAGTGCGCAGGTCGGGAAGCGTCCCGTTAAGAGCGTGTTCTTGTACGCCTGCTCAAGCGCGGTCTGCAAAAGCGCGGATTTTATATATCTGCCGTTGCAGTAGAAATACTGCATACCGCGGTTGCCGCGGCTGAGTGCGGGAGATGACACAAAACCCTCAACCGAGATGCCCTCGCCTTCGCCCTTGCAGGGCAGCATTGAGTTTGCCGTATCCCTGCCTAAAAGCGAGTACACAACGGAGTCTGTTCTGTTATCACCGGGGGTGAAAAATTCCTCCTCGCCATCGCGGATGCAGCGCACGGAAACCTCGGGTCTGCCGAGTGCGCAGCGCATTGCCGCGGCAACGCAGGCACCTGCCTCGCTGCGGTCGGATTTGAGGAATTTGAGTCTTGCGGGGGTGTTGAAGAAAATATCGCGGATGGTTATGGTAGTACCCTCGGGGCAGCCGTAGGGTATCATATCGACAATGTCGCCTGCCTGCACGGTGAGCTTAACGCCCTCGGCAGCACCCTTCTCGCGCGTTACAAGCTCGATGCGCGAAACTGCGGAGATTGCCGCAAGCGCTTCGCCGCGGAAGCCCATTGTGCCGATAGCCTCAAGACCCTTCTCGTCGTGCAGCTTGCTTGTTGCATGGCGCATAAACGCAATGCCTGCGTCCTCGGGCGACATACCGCAGCCGTCATCGCTTACGCGGATATAGGTTGCGCCGCCCTTTTTGAATTCAACGGTCACCTTTTTCGCGCCTGCGTCGAAGGAGTTTTCGACAAGCTCCTTTATGACGGATGCAGGCCGCTCGACAACCTCGCCTGCGGCAATCATATCCGCAAGCAGCGGAGAGAGAATATTTATCTTTGTCATATCTATTCCTCCGTAATGAGCATAACTGAATATCTTATTATACATTATTTTAGTTGAAAGTTCCACATCTTTTATGATAAGATATAGTGTAATTTTATGACCATAAAGGACAGATGGAAAATGGCATACGAAAGAAAAGAGATAAGCATTGAAAAAATCCGCGAGCAGGAGGCAATCTGCGCGGAGATTTGTGAGCATATTACCGCAAACGGCGAGCATCCGCTGGCAATGGTTGACACCTACGGCTGCCAGCAGAATGAGGCCGACAGCGAAAAAATACGCGGCTACCTTGCCGAGATGGGCTACGGCTTTACGCAGAACGAGTTTGAGGCGGATATCATCGTCGTCAACACCTGCGCGGTGCGCGAACACGCCGAGATGCGCGTACTCGGCAATGTCGGTCAGCTCAATCACAGCAAGAAGGTAAAGCGCAATCAGATAATTGCGGTCTGCGGATGTATGGTGCAGCAGGAGCATATGGCGGAGAAGGTCAAAAAGTCCTACCCCGTTGTCGACCTCGTTTTCGGACCGCACGATTTGTGGCACTTCCCCGAGCTTGTCAAAAAGGTTATGACGGGCAAAAAGCGTGTTTTCGCAACCGAGCATTGCGACGGCTATGTTGCCGAGGGTATGCCCCTGCGCCG
>JAZULF010000205.1:0-1721 GCA_045643645.1 Oscillospiraceae bacterium | reverse complement strand
CATGCAGGTGCTGACCGAAAAGGAAAAGGCGCAGGGTGCGGAAATCCCCGATGCCGAGGCAGCACTTTCCGAGTTCAGGAGTGAGTATCTGCCTATGGCGGACAGCGAAGCCTCTGTCTACGATGAGGAAAGCAATATAATTGAGTTTGCGCCTAAGAAGAAAAAGCTCCGCAGACCCGCAATCAGAATTCTTGCAGCCGTGATTGCCGTTGTGCTTCTCGGCACTGTAACCGCAAGCGCAACTAACTTCGACCTGTGGAGTAAGCTCGTCAACTGGACAAAGGGGGCATTCGGCTTTAATGAGCAGGTTCAGCTTGATGAAGAGGCGAAATTCCCCGAACAGTTGTCCGAATTGATAGACGAAATGAAATCCCGAGGAATAAGCCCTGAGGGTATAATGCCTGCCTATTTGCCGGAAGGCTTTTCTGCGGAGGAAGGGCAGACGCAATGCATTGAGCTTGAGAATACGCTGGTGTTCGTGTGCCTGCTGACTAATGGAGATAGTAGTATTGTTGTGCAATATACCGTCTATACCGACGGAAACATTGAAGACGGCAGCACGGTATATTCAAAGGATGACGGTGAGCCCGAGGAGTATAAAATCGGAGGAGATACTCACTACATAATGACAAATGTCGGCCAATACCTCACTGTCTGGCGTAATGGAGCAATAGAATGCTCCATCTCAGGAGTGGACTCCCGCGATGAGCTTATTAAGATAATCGATTCAATTTACATTGACACTACTAACAAGGGATAATAAAACAATCTCCCCATCGGGTATACCCGATGGGGAGATTTTCTTTTGAGTTGCTTAGAATTCGCGCAGCTTGCGGATTGCAATCTTCTGCTGCCTTTCGGCAATGTACTCGGGAAGAGCTCTTTCGCGCTTGGGATAAGCAAGGCTCTCAACATTTGTACGCTTTTTCAGATGAATTGCATCGAACTTGCACTTTGTGGTGCAGATGCCGCAGCCGAGGCACTTGTTGGGGTCAACAACGCTTGCGCCGCAGCCGAGGCAGCGTGCGGTTTCCTTCTTCAGCTGCTCCTCGGTGAAGGTCTTTCTACCGTCCTTGAATTCGGCAACATCAACGGTTTCGGGAACCTGTCTGGGAGTGCTGTCGTAGCATTCCCTGATGCCGTCAAGGTCGAGATTTGCCTTGTCGAGTGCAGTGTATGCGAGCAGGTCTCTGCCGATGGTAAGGCTCTGACCCTCCTGGACAAATCTGTGGATGGAGATTGCGCCCTGCTTGCCTGCTGCAATTGCATCGATTGCAAACTTAGGACCGGTGTAGACATCGCCGCCGACGAAGATGTCGGGCTGTGCGGTCTGATAGGTGAAGCCGTCAGCCTCAGCAAGACCCTTTGCGCTTGTCTTGAGCTCGCCGATATCGAGCTTGCCCCAGTCGATTGCCTGACCGATTGCTGCGATAACTGCATCGCACTTGATGTTGCCTGCCTCGCAGACAAGCTCTGTTACCTTGCCCTTTGCGCCCTTGATTTCAACGGGCTTGTATTCGAACATGAACTTGATGCCCTCTGCCTTTGCTTCGGCAACCTCAGCGGGGTCAGCAGGCATATTGCTTTCTTTTCTGCGGTAAGCAACGGTTACATCAGCGCCGAGGCGTACTGCAGCGCGGGCAACATCCATTGCGACATTGCCGCCGCCGACAACAACGACCTTCTTGCCGAGCCCGACCTTCTCACCTGCGTTGATGTCA
>JAZULF010000204.1:0-8243 GCA_045643645.1 Oscillospiraceae bacterium | reverse complement strand
GACTACATCCATGTTGTTGACCTCGCGCGAGGCCATGTTGCCGCGATTGCGTATATGGAAGAGCACAAGGGCGAATCGGTATTCAATCTCGGCACGGGTACAGGCTACAGCGTGCTTGACATGGTGCATGCCTTCGAAAATGCAAATAAGCTGAAGGTTCCGTATAAAATCGTAGGCCGTCGCGCAGGTGACCTTGCAATCTGCTACTGCTCGCCCGACAAGAGCGAAAAGGTGCTTGGCTGGAAGGCAAAGCTCGACCTTGAGGATATGTGCCGCGACAGCTGGCACTGGCAATCAGAAAATCCCAACGGCTACCGCGACGCTGAGTAAAACGCACCGCTGAGCACTGTGTTATACAAGTCTGAAAGGTAAGCGAAGCCGTGAACCAATACAGAGTTACAAAATACGACCCTGCTTACAGGGATAAAAGCGGCGCATATCTGCACGATGAGTGGACGGATATCTCTGATATCGGAATGGCTTTTTCGGGTTCTGTTCTCACAGAAGAGGAATACCGCAGGGTTGAAGGCAACTATATAAAAGTCTGCCTTGCCGTTTGGCAAGAAGCAGGCCGCCCCGATATTTCCGTCAGAAATCTCGAAAAGTATTGCGACGGCATCGATATTCCCGAGTGCATAAGCGTCAATGAGCAGCTTGAATTTGTAATCAGAAAGATCCTTGATACCGACATTTGGGCAAAGCTTGAGTGCGAAGAGCTGTTTTTCCACTTCGGATATGATTTTTATATGTACATCGGAGCAGATATTTCTAAGGAAAGTCTCGAAAAGCTTGCACATAGCTACAGCCTATTTGTCGAAGAATTAAAATCACCGTACTTGCACCGTACTTGACCTGACTAAGAATGAATGCAGATTTTCAGTTTGTTGAGAATAAGAACAGCCCGCCGATGAGAATTTCTCATCGGCGGGTTATTTTTTCAAATATTCATTTCCCTTATTTTCTTGCTGGTATTTCGGATACAAGTCTGCCCATTACGAGGAAGCGCTGCTGATTATCAAATCGGTAGCAGGTGGACAGAGTGAGAATGCGGTCACTTTCGAAGTCGAGCTTCACATCGTCGAGATAGTTTGCGTTAAGCTTGACCTTGTACATAACGCTGTCAAAGAGCGAGTTATAATCCGCGCGGTTATTGTAATCGTAGTTGAGCAGCAGATGCTCGTGAGTATGCGGAGTTGCCGCGAAAATCTCATAAACGAAGAGTTTGTCCGGCGTATAGATGTAAATGTATCTGTGCGAATCGAAAACATTGATGTCCGCAAAATCATTCAGCTTTGCAAACATACTTCCCGAGCGAAGATTGTGACCGTATATTACGGTCATTTTGTCGGTGAAGTCCTTACTGTTGTAGTTTTCGCTGTAGATGCTGCCGCCGGTGAAGTAGCTGCCGTCTTCAGCGTGATTGCTGTAGTAGCCGTTGTCGGTTGTATGCTGCAGCACGGGGTAGCTGATATCAGTACCGGGGATATACACCCATGCGTATATATCGGGGTTTACCTCCTGCAGCGATTCAAAGTCAATGGGAATATCAACCGATGCCGCATTTATATCCTCAACTATCGGCTCTCCGTTGATTCTCTGCTTGAGCAGGTCGCCGAGATGATGTCCGTGCCAGTACTGAAAAATGTACCAGCCGCTGTAGGCGATAACGCCGAGTGCTATTATGCCGACGAGAACAAGTATTGTGCGTGTAAGCTTTTTGCCCATAAATTACCTCGAATAAAAAAAGACTCCATGAACATTCATGGAGTCTTTAAGTTTTAAGATTACTTCTCGCCTACGAGCTTCTTGCCGCAGAATGCAACGACTCCGACTGCAAGCACCATTGCTGCGATAACCCAGTAAATAGTACCGTTATCACCGGTCTGGGGTGAAGGCTCGGAATTATTGGGGTCGACATCGGTGTTGTCCTTCTCGGGGCTTGTTACATCAGCTGCGAAAGCCACGGTTGCCATTGCGAAAACAAGAACAAGGATGAGCAGAATGCTGATAAACTGTTTCATATGTTAAACCTCCATCTGAAATATCAATATAAACACACTGTTATATTAACGCACAATCGCAAGAATTGCAATACCAAATTTGAATTTTAACCCTCAACGGGATTATAAAATATTTCCAAAATCTGCTCGATGAACGCATCCTCATCGATAATAAACACCGCATGGTCCTGCTCGCCGAGTTCGGAATGACCGGGCACGGAGTGTATCTGACCGTCAAAATCCAGCTTGACTGCCTGCTGTGCAAGGTAGGCCATCATTGCCGTGTTTACATTGGTTGTTACATTATCCTGTACACCGCTGTATATATCCAGCACAGAGGTCGGATTTTCCTTAACACAGTTAAGTGCCTTATAAACCAGTGCCATAAGCACCTGATTCTGTCTTTGCATACGCTGATTATTGCCCTCAATCGTCTGGTCGCGGAAACGAATATATTTTTCTGTCAGTCCGCCCTTAAGCTCAACCTTTCTGCCGGCTGCGAAATCGCCGAAGGTATCTGCGGGGGTAACCGTTACGCCGCCGACGGTATCAACAAGCTCAGTAATACCGTTCATATAAATCGAGGCATAAGCGGGAATATTCAGACCGTATAACAGTCGTGATACAGCAGTTGCCGTGAGCTCGCAGCTTTTTTCCTCGCTGTTACCATAGCTGTAGGCAAGCGCAAGCTGCGCGTCGGCATTTCCTGCGTACTCTCCGTTATTATCAAGTATATCCAGACTGCACACAGTATCGCGGGAGATCGACAGAAGCGTAAGCTTTTCATTCTTAGGGTCAATTACCGCAAGAACATTTACATCTGATTGATTTGAGTCTCCGCTTCCGGCATTCTCCTGCTTGTCGTAGTTGTCAATACCCATAAGAAGAATGCAGGTTATATCATCATTGTAGCTGTAAAGCTTGCCGTTATGCTTGATTGTTCCCGAGCCGAGATTTTCAAAATCCCCCGTCCCGGTGATATCCATTGCATCACCGCCGCCAAGTGCGTTGCGGCCGACTGCCGTAAGTATCGCAGCTGTCGCGGCAAGAAGCACCGCGATGCCAACCAGCACGCACACGATAATGAGCAGAGCCTTTGTGCCCTTGCTCATCTTCTTTTTTTCTCTTTTTTCGATGTTGTTGCTTTCCAAGATTGTCACCTGAATTAATTAAACATTATTCCTTGTTATCGCCGTAACCGTATTTGTCGCCATAGCCGTAGCCATAACCATAGCCATAGCCGTAACCGTAACCATAACCGTAGCCATAGCCGCTTGATGCACTGCCCTTGCAGCTGTTCAGAATGTATCCAATGACAGGCACACTGATTTCGTCCAGTCTTACAAGGCCGTCGATAACGCTGACGCGGCTTGCATAATTCTGTCTTACAACCATAAGCGCACCGTCTGTGTACTCTGACAGTTCCTCGGCATCGGACAACAGCGAGCAAGGCGGCGTATCAATCAGAATATAGTCGTATTCTTCCTTTAACTTTTCCATCAGCTCGCCGAATTTAGGCATACTGAAAAGCTCTGTTGCATCCTCGTTTGTAGTTCCTGCAAAGATAATATCGAGCTTCTGCGGAACGAGGCTGTGGATAATTGTTTCAAATCGTTCGTTGCCTGATACATACTCGGCAATGCCCTTGCACTTACTGACCTCAAGCATTTTATACATTGATGGATTGCGCAGGTCACAGTCAAGTATGACAACCTTTCGCTGCAGCTTAATCAGCAGGTGCGCAAGGTTATAAACAATCGTAGTTTTGCCTTCGCCGCTGGTTGCACTGCAAACCATAATTGAACGGTAGCCTTTTTCCTTGAGATACTTGTCAATTCTGACCGAGATTGCCCTGAACGACTCTCTGTAGCCGTTATCATTTCCACCGTCAAACGCAACAAGTGTGTGAATGTTCTTGCTGCGCTTTTTCATATTGATTTCGGGCAGTGCGCCGAGATATCTAACATTACTTACGCGCTGAAGGTCTTCCTTGCCCATGACAGTGCTCTTTGTCAGACCGTAGATTACAACGAGTGCAATGCCCAATGCAAATCCGCCGAGAGCACCTTTTTTTGCAGCTCCCTGCCATGCTCTGCTGTTGGTCGGCTCGGTGGGAACTCCGGTTTCATCAATAACAATCATCTCGGTCGGACCGATAACGAACTCCGATACCTGAGGATAGTTCTTGATTACGGATTCCAGCACTCTGTAGCATTCCTCTGCATCTGTGCCGCTTACGCTAAGTACGAACAGGTTTGCCTCCTCAACAGAAGAAGCGGAAATCGAGGGAAGTAATTCAACGCCGAGGTCCGCTTTTACCAAATCGTACAACACGCCGCTGGTGAGAATATACGGAAAGGTTTTCTCCATCTGCTCTGCAACCGCAGAATTGTACATAGATATGCCCGCCTGGGCATCGTTTTTGACATAAACCGTAAATGTTGTTGATGCAGTGTAACGCGGAGTATAGCTATACCACGCGCGAACACCCATTGCCGCACCGCCGATTACCGTAAGCACCAGCACAACAGCCCAAAGCTTTTTAAGGCTGTTCATCATCAGGAATGTCAGCTTTTTCATCGAAATGAAGGTCTGATTTTCATTATTCTGATTCATTTCTCATCCTCCAAAAAGCCTTTTCCCTGCTGCTCGTCTTCTATCTGAAGCTTGTCAACCTCATTGCCTGCAGATCTGCGGCGGTCGTAGGCGTACTTGCCGTAGCCATACTTGCCATAACCGTATTTGCCGTAGTTCTTTTTGCCGTAGCCGCCCTTGACATAGCCGTACTTGCCGCTGCCGCCATAATTGTAATGCTCGTTGATATCCGCAAGGAACACATTGTTGAACAGACATCCGAGCAACATTGTATCCGTGCCGTTGATTGCATCAATTGCATCGTTGATAATACGAGTGGGCGTCCAATCCTGTCTTACAACGAGAATTGCCGCATCGGCAAGCTCGGCAATGCACTCTGCATCTGGACTTACTGCCATAGGCGGTGTGTCGATGATAATCATATCAACATTGCGCTTTGCCTGGCTGATAAGGTCTGCCATATTATCGCTTTTAATAAGTTCGGTTGAATTATCCGTACCGTTTCTACCGAGAAGCAGACCGAGCTGACGCTTTTTATCGGTGAGGAGCGTCTGACCGAGTGTTGCCTTGCCGGACAGATAATCAGTTATACTTGCATACTCAGCGTTCTGGTACTCAAGAATCTTATGCAGTGAAGGCTTTTTCATATCGGCATCAACAAGCAGGACGCTCTTTCTCTTGCGATTCATTGCCAGCGCAATATTAACCGCCGCCGTACTCTTGCCTTCGTTCTCCGCAACCGATGTTACCATCAGGACCTTGCAGTTGTTCTTTCGCATCAGGTACTCAATTCGGGTGCGAAGCTTTTTATATGTTTCAACAAACGAGAAGCCCGTTGTCGGATTGATTATAACAATGCTCTTCTTCTTTTTCTTCAGCACCTCTTCAAGCGTCTTGTACTTGCGCTCGTGGTAAACGGTAGCGAGAAGCTTGGTATCGAGCTTGCTCTCTACCTCGCTGATTGACTTGACCGTATCGCGCAGATACGCTCTTACGCAGATGAGTGCTGCGGCAGCTATCGCTGCTATAAATGCACCGAGCTTAGCCGTATGTCCCGCTCTGTTGGGATTTGTAGGTGCCGTGGGAATGACCGGTTGCTGCAGAATATCGAGTGCAATATTATTAAGCACGGTTTCCGCAAGCTCGCTGTAGTTATTGAGCGTCGCCTTTGTAATCAGATATGTCTGACGGGGTGTTGATGAGGTAACGCGCATTTCCAGCAGGTTGGTTTCTTCAATGACATTTGCGGTGATTGTTCCGTTTATTGCCGTACCCAGCTCTGTGGAAATGCGTTTTCTCATAACATCGCTGTTGAGAACCTCGGAGAATGCGTTTGCCATGCTCTTTGCAGCGTTGAGGTTTGAATAAACCGATGCATCGCCGTTTCTTACCGAAACAACAAAGGTTGTAACGGTCTGATACTTGGGGGTATACATATACGATGCGCCGATATAGGTAAACGAGCCGACTATGATTGCAGCAAGAACTACAATCCAGAATTTACGCACAAGCTCGCGCAGCAGAAGCAGCGGATGTACCTCGGCGGCTATATCTCTGTTAGCTTCAGATGTGATTTTTTCTTCCATCAGTTCACCGCCTTACTCTACTACTACGACAAGCCTTGTATGGCTGGCAGTTTCGCCGCTTCCATACGAGTACTCAACTGTATAAATGCCCTCTGTTCCGGTATCAACTCTTCCGCTTATCTTAAGACTGCCCGCACCGGATACCTGTGTGCCGTTGGCAATGTAGCCCTGAACATAGCTGCTTGCATTAAAATCAGCGCCCTTGTCCAGATATATGAGATAATCCTTTAGCGTGATATTTGCCGGATTCGGGTTTGACTGGGTAACCTCAACCGTCAGCGGCAGGTGTGCTGTCTGTCCGAGGCTGTTGGTAACGCGCAGAGAAATCTCATACTCGCCCGCTCCGCTTATCATTGCGTTATCGCCCTCAAGCGAATACTTGACCTTTCCCGAAATATCGCCGTCAATCATATCATTCGCTGTAACATTCTTCAGAATATCAATATTATTGGACTGCTTTATGCTCAGTGCGGAGGTGAGACCGAATTTCGGTGCAGCATAGTCGGTAAGATGGACCGTGCGCTCAGCCTTTGCCATATTGTTCTTTGAGTCAAATGCAATATAGCTGACCTTGACATAGTTATCACCGCTGAGGCCCGACATTCCCTCAACGACCAAAGATGCGCTGACATCTCCGTCCTCGGGGTCAGTTGCCGTTACGCCCTTGAGCAGTTCCTCATCGCTTGCGTTCACGGAAACATCAATGATTCCGCCCGCAAAGCTTATGACGGGAGGCTGCGGACTTGCGATTGATTTTTCGTAAAATCTGTAACCGATTACCGCAACAACCGATATAATCGCCAATATTATCCACAGAACAGACAATCTTTTTTTCACAGCAAGACCTCATTCTCAAAATAGTTGTATTTCTTCAGCTCTCAGCAATGGCTGATTCAGCAGTATTCTCTTCGGATTTTCAAACAGCAGAAGCTCCGCTGTTTCATCAGATGCTTCAACCGCCAGATACTCCTGCGTATCGCTCATATCAGGTGTGCGCATCTGCGCTCCATGCGCATCACTTGCAACGCATGAAATATTGCCGTCCGCAAGCAGTATGTGCGACAGCCGCTTTGCTCCGCGGCCGAAACGGCCCGACAGGCTTCCCTTGTTGACCTGAGTCGCCATTCCGTCAGACATCCATCTGCCAATTATATCCGGCTCCTCCTGAATGGCAAGATATCTTTCGGGATGCGCAATCAATGGTACACAGCCCTCGTCAAGAAGTCCGTACAGCACACGCTCCATTCGGTAAATGTCCGAATAGAAGTCAAATTCTATTAGCATATATCTGCTGTTGTTCAGCGTAAGCAGCTTTCCTTCTCTGTACAACTGAGGAACATCGTGCGTACCGAAAACCTCCATGCCCAGATACAGTCTGAGCGGAATCTCCTCGTTTTTCAGTTCAATTCTAAGATTTTCAAACTGCTCAGCAAGCTCGGCTGACGCATAGTTTTCAAAGCAGCCGCGCTGATTGCTGTGCGGCGTTGCAATCATATCCGTAACTCCGGTATCCACAGCAAGCTGCGCCATTTCGACCGAGCAGACCATATCCATTGAGCCGTCGTCTATCTCCGGCAGAATATGTGAATGAATGTCAATCATTTTTACTCCTCAAATGTGAATAAGCCGCAAGTATTTTCTTTCGGCTCCCCACCGTAACGAGCCAGGTTTTCTCAAAAAAGTCCCACCAGAAGCAGCCTCGCTTCTGAATTTTATTCTTTCGCTTTGCCGATACGACATACGCAAACGCGCAGTCGCGGCTGAGCGGTCCTTCAATTTCGTCCTGCGCATCTCCAACAAACCACAGCTTGTCGCCATCGATGCGATATAAACGATGAAGTATATATCTGCCGTTTGCTCTGCGGTAAAACACGATATCACCGCGTCTGAGCTCACGGTCAATCCCTCTTAGCAGCACACTGTCCCTGCCCGGTGCAAGAAACGGAAGCATACTTCCTCCGCTTATCGTCAGCGGTAGCTCTGCACCGCTTCTGAGCAGCTCGACATACTCTGGCATAAGCTCATCGGGGTTAAGAATCTTCTTTTTCTTTTCCATCACTGC
>JAZULF010000203.1:0-10353 GCA_045643645.1 Oscillospiraceae bacterium | reverse complement strand
ACACCATGGTTGAGCTGCGCAAGGGCAAGATGAGCGCAGAGGACTGCCGCAAGGCACTTTCCAAGGGCAACTACTTCGGCACTATGCTCGTTAAGATGGGCATGGCAGACTCCCTGCTCGGCGGCGCTACCTATTCCACCGCAGACACCGTACGCCCCGCACTCCAGCTGGTTAAGACCAAGAAGGGCGCACACCTTGTAAGCTCCTCCTTCATTCTCGTTAAGGAAGGCGCAGAGATGCTCGCTATGGGCGACTGCGCAATCAACATCTCCTACGAAGATTCCGTTGACAAAGACGGCAACGTAACCATCTCCGCAGCACAGAAGCTGGCAGAGGTTGCTATCGAAACCGCAAAGACCGCAAAGACCTTCGGCATTGACCCCAAGGTTGCAATGCTCTCCTTCTCCACCAACGGTTCCGGCAAGGGCAGCACCGTAGCACTCAGCCACGATGCAACCGCTATTGCAAAGGAAATGGCTCCCGATCTCGCAATCGACGGCGAAATGCAGTTTGACGCAGCTGTCGCTCCCGAAGTCGGCCAGCTCAAGTTCCCCGGTAGCCCCGTTGCAGGCTATGCAAACACCTTCATCTTCCCTGAAATCCAGTCCGGCAACATCGGCTACAAAATTGCAGCCCGTCTCGGTGGCTTCGCAGCATACGGCCCCATCCTTCAGGGTCTGAACGCTCCCATCAACGACCTCTCCCGCGGCTGCAACGCAGAGGAAGTTTACCAGATGTCTATCATCACCGCTGCACTTAAGTAAGCGCTTCTTGCGGCTTCTTTCCGACATAAATGCGTTGCTTTCCCTCGAAATACCTTTGTATTCCTTCGGAAAAGCACCTTTTTCAGACGAAAAGCAGCTCGCAACAAGCTATTGCATAGCGGTCAATTAGCTGTGGCGGAGAAAAACTGTTCGCTACAATATATAATAATGAAATCACAGGCAGAGCTTGGCTCTGCCTGTTTTTAAAAGAGGTGAAGGCATGGACAGGGAAAAGTATATGGAGCTTGCTCTTGAGCTTGCGCGCGAGGCGGCAGCAGAGGGCGAGGTACCAGTCGGCTGCGTCATAGTCGATAAAAACGGCGAAGTGATAGGCCACGGCAGAAACAGACGCGAGGAGCTGCACGATGCATCCGCGCATGCGGAGCTTGAGGCAATCCGTCAGGCCTGCGAGGCAATCGGAGATTGGCGCCTCACCGATTGCAGCATATATGTAACGCTTGAGCCCTGCCCGATGTGCGCAGGCGGCATTATCAACTCGCGCATTCCGACGGTGGTTTTCGGTGCAAAGGACGAAAACACCGGCTCCTGCGGCAGCGTTATCAATCTGTTTGAGGAGCGCTACGGTCACAAGCCTGCGGTTTTCGGAAATGTATTAGGCGAGAAGTCCGCTGAAATCCTCAAAAGCTTTTTTGAAAACAAAAGATGATAAAAAATAAAAAACCGTGTTCGTTATGAACACGGTTTTTTTGCTTTCAGATTACTTCAGAGTGCCGTCTGCGTTGAACAGGGGCAGGGGAGCGAGGCAGATGATGTCATCTCTGCCGGAGGAGTCGCCCTCAGCGAGAACTGCCATTCTGCCGGCGATGATGCCGCCTGCCTGGTTGACGAGGTTCTCGGTTGCGCGAAGGCTTTCACCGGTGGAAATAACATCGTCGATGATGAGAACGCGCTTGCCGCGAATCATATCAGCATCTTCCTTGTCAAGGTAAAGGGTCTGAACACCGAGAGTGGTGATGGACTGAACGGATGCCTGGAAGACCTCCTTCATATAAGCCTTTGCCTTTTTTCTTGCGATAAAGTACTTGTTGGCGCCGCTCTGGCGAGCCATTTCATAAATAAGGGGAATGGACTTTGCTTCGGGTGCGAGCAGGTAGTCATATTCGGGTGCGAGCTTGAGGAGCTCTGCTGCGCAATGTACGGTGAGTTCTACATCGCCAAACATGACAAATGCACCGATGTACAGGTCGTCAGTAACCTTACACAGGGGCAAATCTCGCTTTAAGCCGGCGATGTCCATTTCATAAGTCATTTTTTCTCCATTCTGCTGCAATGCAGCATCCGCATTTTTTGGCCGCGGCTACCATAATGTATAACATAGTTATTTTACATTATATATTTGAAAAATCAAGAGCGAGGATATATGTTTTGCGAAATTATTGCAATTAAACAAAAAAATCAGTGCACACAAAAAAGTTCAAACAAAGTTGCTGTAAATGGTAGCGAAATGCCTGCAAAAAATGATAAATTATTGTCAATAGTGTAGCGAAAACAGTGCAGAAAACATGGTCTTGGTAATTATGTCTATAAGAATTAAAAGCAAATTGTTAAAACCGCACAAAAGGCGAAAATGAATTTACAATAGTTAAAAAGTAAACAGCTAAAAGGTATTGAAAAAGATGTGAATATAGTGTAAAGTTTGTTTATAAATTTGGTGATGCGTTGATTCAGTTGACTTTCACCGGGTTGTTCCGTGTATAACACGGGTAAAGGTATATTTTTATAAGGAGAGAAAGTTATGGAAAACACAAATCGTGACGGATTTGCCTCCAACTTTGGCTTTATCATGGCTGCTGTCGGTTCCGCAGTAGGTCTTGGTAACATCTGGGGCTTCCCGTACAAAATGGGTCTGAATGGCGGCTTCGCATTCCTGCTCGTTTATCTCGTCCTCGCTATCTTCGTTGGCCTCGCAGTTATGGTTGGCGAGCTCGCAATCGGCCGTAAGACCGGTCTGAGCCCCATCGCAGCATACCGCAAGATCAGCAAGAAGTTTGCATGGGTCGGCGTTATGGCAGTTGTTGTACCTTTCCTGGTACTCTGCTTCTACTTCGTACTCGGCGGCATGGTTATGCGTTACGCACTCGGCTACCTGACCGCACTGTTCGGCTGGAACACCTGGGGTGTAGCAGACATCTCCACCTTCTTCGGTTCCTTCATCTGCAACGGCCTGAGCATGGTAGTATGGACCGCAATCTTCATTGCACTTAACGCATTCATCGTTTCCGCAGGCGTTGGCGGCGGCATTGAGAAGTTCTGCAATGTCGGTATGCCCGCACTGTTCGTAATGCTCATCGTTATCATTGTTTATGTTCTTTGCCAGCCCGGCGCAGTCGGCGGCTACAAGTTCATGTTCGGCTTCAATATCGAGCCTCTTAAGACCGACTTCCTCACCGTTCTGAAGACCGCTGCAGGTCAGATGTTCTTCTCCCTGTCCCTCGGCATGGGCGCTATCATCACCTACGGCTCTTACCTAAGCAAGAAGGAAAAGATTCAGAAGAATGCTGTTATCATCGTTATCATGGATACCATGGTAGCAATCATGGCTGGCATGATCGTTATGCCCGCTTGCTACGCATTCCTCGGCGGCAACACCTCCGGCGGCCCCGGCCTCCTCTTCATGTCTATGCAGGTCGTATTCGCAAACATGGGCGGCTTCATCGGCAACCTGATGGGCTTCATGTTCTACTTCCTCGTATTCATCGCAGCAATCTCCTCCTCCATGTCCCTGCTCGAGGCAGTTACCTCTGCTCGCGTTGACGCAAATGTCGAGAAGGGCAAGGCTCCCAACCGCAAGAAGACCGCTCTCGTCTTCGCAATCATCATCTTCCTGTTCTGCCTCCCCACCGCACTCGACGGTCTGGGCAGTGGCGTAGCAGGCGGCGCAACCATTCCTTACCCCGCAGAGATGCTCGGCATCGAGGCAAAGGGCTGGAGCTGCGACTGGCTTGACTTCTACGACATGCTGTCCGAAGGCATTATGATGCCTCTCGGTGCACTGGTTATGGCATTCGCAATCGGCTGGATTTGGAAGCTCGATATGGTAGTTGAAGAGTGTGAGTCCTCCGGCTGCAAGTTCTGGGGCAAGACCTTCTTCAATATCTGCTACAAGTTCATCACTCCTATCGGCATGGTATTCGTACTGTACGGTCAGGTAATGAGCTTCTTCGGCTGATATCCTAACTGAATTACATAAGAGCAGCTGCGTTTGCAGCTGCTCTTTTTTTGATTTTGAACCATATACACAATAGTGTATATTTCTATACAAAAACTGCAAGAATGACTAAATAGTTACTTGAAATCAGTAAAAAATTGGCGAAAAATGACGAGTTTTATTGACAATTAATTACTTTCTATGGTATTATGATTATGCAAGTTCTATACTATGAAAGGAGATTACGCAATGTCTATCATCTACTCTATCTTTGATTTTGTAGCTTCCATCGTTGGTGCTTACGAGCCCGACTCCGCAGACGAGCTCAAGTGGCTGTATGCAATCTTCGGTATGTTCAAGTAATTGAAAAAAGTTACAGCGCCGTCTTACAGACGGCGCTGTTTTTTTTATTTTCAATTGTGCTTTTTATTGAAGATGTGAAAATCAGAATGAATAATGCAAACCAGAAATATCGAAAAAGTACAAAATTTAAAAGTATCTTGACAAGCACCTTGAATTGTATTATCTTTAGTGCATAAGTTAATCACTCATAAATGTGTCGATTCAGAAGAGTAACCGGATGCAGTCATTCAGAGAGTTGCCGTTTGGTGCGAGGCAATATGGCGGTTCGTGCGAAAATCACTGATGAACAGTCAGCTGAAAGCAATAGGGAGTAAGCCTGACCGGGAGTGCCCGTTACAGTGCAGCGCATTACGAACCGTATTACGGAAGATGCGTATGAGTGGCCGTGTATACACGGCAATGAGAGTGGTACCGCAGAGTTTATTAAGCTTTGTCTCTTTTTTGAGACAAAGCTTTTTTGTTATTTTGGGCTGGCAGCAGCTGAGTCAGGGCAGAATAACATATATATCAATTATAAAGGAGAAACGATTATGCCACTGGTACATGTTCAGCTTACCGGCAAATACGAGCCGGAGGTCAAGAAAAACTTTATGGAATTTGTTGCAGATACTATATGCGCAAACACCTCAACCTTCCCGAAGAACATCTATGTTTACATTCACGAGTGGGAAAGAGAGAATGTCAGAAAGACAGCTCCTACCGTAACTGTTGACTGGACAGAAATCCCCGACAGAACTCCTGAAGCTAAGAAGGCAATTATGTCGGCAATGACCGATTATCTTGCCGAGATGACGGGCGAGAATAAGAGCGAAATCGTAATACTCTTTACGGATATTCCGCTTAAAAATGCCATGCTCGGAGGTATCTCCAGATACGAAAATCCGAACTGGTAATAAAAAACAGGGTAAGCTTTTGCTTGCCCTGTTTTTAATTTGTCTTGCTGCCGAAGATTTCGATAACGGTGTCTGCACCGTCGACGGATTTGATTATTTCCACATAGGGATACTCGGCCTTGTACAAATCCGCATATCTTTTGGCGTAGTGAAGAAACTGAGTGGAGTATTCAGACGCTTCGCCCGAGGACTTATGGAGTATAACCTTATACATTTTTCAACTCCCGAGTATAATAAAAAAGAGTCACCCACGGTGACTCTTTTTGTAGTTGGTGGAGATAAGCGGGATCGAACCGCTGACCTCTTGAATGCCATTCAAGCGCTCTCCCAGCTGAGCTATACCCCCGACTGCAAATGGTATTTTAGCAGAAACGGGAAGTGTTGTCAACCGGAAAATCAACATTTGGCATCAGTCCTCATCAAACATATAGCTGATATCTTTCTTGTATCTGAACTTGGGCTCTGTGCCCTTCAGAAGTCTTGCTATGCTGTGCCTGTTGTTGATGAAAACAAGAACTGCGGTCAGCAGCACGAGGTAACGCGCGGGCGCTGCATCAACGGCAACGACAGTGATAAGGCACATTGCAAGTGCCGCACACATCGATGCAAGAGAGATGTAGCGGGTTACAAAGTAAACGACTGCAAATGCAATGACTGTGAAAAGTCCGATTTCGGAGCCGAGGAAGAATGCACTTACCACAACAACGATGAGGCAATTCTCGCCCTTGAAGCGGTACATTATCGGAAATACGGTGCCGAGTGTCATGCAGAACATTGCAAAGGCGTAGCCTACATCTGCGTGGTCTGCTATGTTGAGCAAAAGTCCGCCGATGAGAAGGGGAATGAGAGCCTTGACAATTTCCGTTCCGAAGAGAACTGCGACGCCCTTCTTGCCGAAATGCTTTATAAATCTTGTTATACCCTCGTTGTCGAAGGGATAATCGGCTCTGATATTGCAGTGATAATACAGGTTAGAGGTAAGATTGACGGTGCTTACGCTGCCGCAGAAATAGGCAATAATTGCGGTCAGGCTGAGAAGTAGAGCAATCATTCCTTGTCTCCCTTCTGCCGGATTACCATTCTTATGGGGGTTCCCTCAAGACCGAACACGGCTCTAATCTGATTTTCAAGATAGCGCTGGTAGGAGAAGTGGAACAGCTCGCGTGTATTGCAGAACACAACAAAGTTGGGCGGCTTGATGCCCGTCTGGGTCATGTAGTAAATCTTCAGGCGTCTGCCCTTGTCCGTGGGAGGCTGAACACGAGCCTGAGCATCGGCAAGAACATTGTTGAGCATACCGGTGGTGATACGCATATTGCTCTGGTCATTTACGAAGTTGACAAGCTCAAATATACGGTCGGTGCGCTGACCGGTTACTGCGGAAATGAACAGCACGGGAGCGTAGCTCATAAAGCTGAGGTCGCGCATAACATCCTTGCGCATCTTCTCAAGTGTGCCGGTTTCCTTTTCGATGAGGTCCCACTTGTTGACGACAATGATGCTTGCCTTGCCTGCCTCATGTGCAAGACCTGCAATCTTGGTGTCCTGCTCGGTGACACCCTCGCGGGCATCAATCATGATAAGGCAGACATCTGCGCGCTCGATTGCCATCTGCGCACGCATAACTGAGAACTTCTCAACGCGCTCCTCGACCTTGGACTTGCGGCGGATGCCTGCCGTGTCGATGAACACATATTTGCCGAACTCGTTGTCAATCTCAGAGTCGACGGCATCGCGCGTGGTGCCTGCAACATTGCTGACGATTACGCGCTTTTCACCGAGAATGTGGTTAATCAGCGAGGATTTGCCGACATTGGGCTTGCCGATGACGGCAACCTTGATGCGGTCGTCGTCCTCGTCCTCGTCGGATTCCTCGGGGAAGTATCTGACGCACTCGTCGAGAAGATCGCCGGTGCCGTGACCGTGGATTGCGGATACCGCAACGGGGTCACCGAGACCGAGCTCGTAAAACTCGTAGATGGCGGGGTCAAGAGCGCCCGTTGAGTCCATCTTGTTTACGGCAAGCACGGTGGGCTTCTTTGAGCGAAGCAGCATATTTGCAACATCCTTGTCGGCGGCGGTAACACCCGTGCGCACATCGGTCACGAGGATAATTACATCAGCCGAGTTGATTGCAATGTTTGCCTGCTCACGCATGAACATGAGTATTTCGTTGTCAGTTGTGGGTTCAATGCCGCCGGTGTCGACAACATCGAACTTGCGGCCGCACCATTCGCACTCTGCATAGAGTCTGTCGCGGGTGACACCGGGGGTGTCCTCAACGATGGAAAGGCGCTTGCCGACAAGCTTATTAAAAAGCATGGATTTGCCAACATTGGGTCTGCCAACGATGGCTACGAGAGGTTTGGGCATATTTATCAACCTCCATTTTGATTATATCGATAGAATTCTTCGCGTTCGGGATTGCGCTCGGGAATTTTCACCTCGGGCAGCTTGTCACCTGAGATTGCGTCCCAAAGGTCAAAGCCGTCCTGCTCGGTGGGGTAGATGGGAACACCGAGTGCTGCCGATGCCTCCTCGAGCAGTACATCGTCGAGGAAGTCCATTTCCTCACGGCGAAGCATATTGCGCGAAATGAAAAGTCTTTCGCCGAGGTCCTTGCCGCGAAGCTGGTTAATAAGGTCCTGACCTGTGATTAGACCGGTTACATTTATGCTGTGACCGAAAAAGTCGTTTTCAATAGCGTAGACCTTACCCTTTATATTATCATACTTTTGCGCTGCCATACAAACAAGTTTTTCAAAAAACGGTGCAACGGATACGCCGCAGGCGATTGAGAAGGGAACACCGTCGGGCTTGTCCGAGAGCATAAGCGCGGATTTGAACTCTGCCTCGAGCAGTCTAATCATTCCGACACCGTTTTCAAGCTGCGTGTGCGCCTCGTAGAACTCGTCCTCGGGCAGCTCACGGCCTGCGCAGATATACATCTCATCCGAGCAGAAGAAAAGGCGTGTGCCGTGCTTTTTAAGGCACTCATCGCCGAATGAGGTGACCATATCAATGGTCTCGGCGGAATGCTCGGGAGTGAAGGAGTGCAGCTCGTACAGACCCTCGCGGAACTTCGTCAGACCGACGGGGACAATAGACACGCTGTTTACCGCAGGGTACATGTCCGAAAGCTCACGCATGGTACGCATAAGCTCCTCACCGTCATTGAGTCCGGGGCAGCAGACAATCTGGCAGTTCATCTTGATTCCACCCTCAGCGAAGCGGCGCATAATGTCAACGCACTTGCCTGCGTTTCTGTTGCGCAGCATTTTTACGCGCAGCTCGGGATTGGTTGTGTGCACCGAAACATTGATGGGGCTTATGTGCAGGTCAATGATGCGCTGAATCTCGCGGTCGGAGAGATTGGTCATGGTTATATAGTTGCCCAGAAGAAAGCTCAGGCGTGCGTCATCGTCCTTGAAATACATGGTCGGACGCATACCCTTGGGCAGCTGGTCAATGAAGCAGAACACGCAATTGTTTGCACAGTGGCGCGGCTTATCCATAAGATAGCTTTCAAACTCAAGTCCGAGGTCCTGACCCTCGGCTTTTTCAACATGAACGGTGTACTCGGTGCCGTCGGGCTTTTTGAGCACGATGCTGAGTACGGGGTCATAGCCGAAAAACTTGTAGTCAAGCACATCGTGGATTTTGTTGCCGTTTATGGACAGTACAGTGTCACCGAGGTGCGCGCGGTGCTTCAGCGGACTTCCGTTTTCAATTTTTGAAATTACATTATCCATAGCGTCATACGCAAAAAGAGGAAAGGGGGTACCTTTCCTCTTTAAGCTACTTTAATTACTCTTCTACCTTCAGAACCTGACGGCCGTTGTACATACCGCAAGCCTTGCAGGCACGATGAGGCATTTTGTAAGCACCACAGTTGGGGCACTTTACGATACCGGGAGCCTCAAGCTTCCAATGAGAGGAACGTCTCTTGTCTCTTCTCTGTCTTGATACTTTTCCCTTAGGGACTGCCATGGTGACACCTCCTGATTATAGCTGTTCTGAGCAGCCTGTTTCTTATTTATCCAAAAGCTGCTCAAGCACAGCAAGTCTTGGATCAATTTCTTTCCTGCAACCGCAGGGTCCGAGATTCAAATCAGCTCCGCATTTGGAGCAAAGCCCTTTACAATCCTCGGAGCAAAGGAATTTCGTTTCCATATCGAGAACGAAAAGGGTGGAGAGCGTATCGCTGAGGTCGAGCTTGTCCCCGTCGAGAACAAAGGCCTCGGGATCATCAGACTCTCCGTCGGAAATGTAGGCGTTAAGGTCCATTAACTTGACGCTGTCAAACACTTTACCACATCGGTCGCAGACGCAAGTCATATCAGCTGTCAGAGTACCCTCGAGTGTCAGGATACCGGCTGCGTTGAACACACGGCCCTCGGCTACGGGATTGGACTTATACTCCTTGACGGATTCAAATTCAAGGCCCTGCGCATCCAGCTCACAAGTGAACGGAACGCTCTTTCCGGGTACTTCAATTATTTCTCTTAAATCAAGAAGCATAGCACACCTCTCCATAGTCGCTTGAATATTATAGACGAATAAACATTAGTTGTCAACCGGATTTTTCAGGTTTTTCAGTATAAAATCCGAAATTTCTCAGCTTCCGGCAATGCACCGCACCGCTGTGCGAAGCAGCTTGGAAAAAGTGTCGATGCGCAGAGCAAATTTGCTGTGAAAACTTCGATTAAAAAGCGTATGCATTAAACCTGCATACGCTTTTTGCTTAACTCATATCAACCCAGCAGGCTGTGTCGGGAGCACCATCATAGCACATAGGCACATAGCGGTACTTTGCTTCGCCGATGGTTACAAAGTCTTCAACTGCGGAAGCTTCCTCAGATGCCGAGGATACGCTTGAGCTGCGGTAAATGCGGTCAAAAACCTTGAAGAAAAGCTCTGCGCTCTGACCGGTTGCGGTGTCGAGCGACTGCATCGCGGCAGAGGTGCCTACCTGAACGGAAAGCTTCGCATCGCAGCTTCTCATACTGCGCGCAATTGCGAGTGCAAAGCCTGAGATTGCCGTCTGAGGCGTCGGCTCTGCTGAGGTAGTGCTTGCATAGTCAAAGGTTACGCCTTCGGCCTCGGGCATTCTCATGCCGTTGAGGACAATCTCGTCAACGCCCATACTGCTTAGCTCCTTGCA
>JAZULF010000202.1:0-5956 GCA_045643645.1 Oscillospiraceae bacterium | reverse complement strand
TATGAGGGCGGCTTCAAGCACTATGAGCAGTCACTCCGCGTTGTAGATTCGCTTGAGCGCGAGGGCAGAGGACTCAACCTGTGCTACGAAACAAGAATGGGCATTCTCAATCACACCCACGGCGCGCCCGACGATACCTTGGAGGCCACCTGCGTGCGGCTTGCAGACCGTATTGCGTACATAAACCATGACCTTGACGACACAATAAGAGCGGGCATACTCAAGGCAGAGGAGGTGCCCGAGATTATACGCACCCGCTGCGGCGAGCGAAACAGCGTAAGAATAAACTCCTTCGTTTCCGACCTGATTGAAAACAGCGGAAACGGCGTTATAAAAATGTCCGACTACATGCAGGAGGCGTTTGACTTTTTCCACAGCTTCATGTACTCGGATGTGTATACAAATCCCATTGCAAAGGGCGAGGAGAGCAAGGTTGACGGCATTCTCGGCGGCATCTTCGATTACTATCTGAAGCACCCCGAAAAGCTGCCCTCCGACCTGAACGGAATTGTCGAGCGCGACGGCGTTGAGCGCGCGGTGTGCGACTATGTTTCGGGTATGACCGACAGCTATGCAATGGAAAAGTACAGCGACATTTTTATCCCGATGTCGTGGACAGTAAAATAAATCGAGATATTTCATTTGAAAGGAAGGTGAGTGTGCATGGCGTTTCCCGAGGCATTTTTGCAGGAGCTTGTTGAGAGAAGCGACATAGTCGATGTTGTGGGCAGCTATGTGCGGCTCACTAAGCGTTCGGGCTCAAACCAGTTCGGTCTGTGTCCGTTCCACAGCGAAAAAACCCCGTCGTTTTCCGTTTCGCCCGATAAGCAGATTTATCACTGCTTCGGCTGCGGCAAGGGCGGCGGCGTAATAAACTTCATAATGGAGGTTGAAAACCTCACATTCCCCGAGGCAGTTGAATTCCTCGCAAAGCGCGCGGGTATGGCAATTCCCGAGGAGGAAAACAGCTTTGAATCGAAAAAGCGCCGCAGGATGCTCGATTTGAACAGAGATGCGGCAAAGTTCTTCTATAGCTGTCTGTCAAAGCCGGGGGGCAAGCCTGCGCTTGACTATATGTCAAAGCGGCAGATTTCACCCGCAACGGCAAAACGCTTCGGCTTAGGCTATGCGCCCGACACATGGGACAGTCTGAGAAATGCAATGAAGGCACTCGGCTACTACGATAATGAGCTTTTCGAGGCAGGTCTTGTCCGCAAGGGCAAAACAAGCGGCTTCTACGATACCTTCCGCAACAGACTGATGTTCCCCGTAATTGATGTCCGCGGCGATGTAATCGGCTTTTCCGGCAGAATTCTCGGCGACGGTGAGCCAAAATACATGAACAGCCCCGAAACGCTTGTGTTCAACAAAAGCCGAAATCTTTTTGCACTTAATCTGGCTAAAAAGTCGAAGAACGGATACATAATACTCGCAGAGGGCAATATAGATGTTGTGATGATGCATCAGGCGGGCTTTGACTCGGCGGTTGCATCACTCGGCACCTCGCTCACGCCCGAGCAGGCACGGCTTATCTCGCGCTACACAAACGAGGTTGTCATTGCCTATGACAGTGACGGAGCGGGCAAAAAGGCCGCGCAGCGCGCAATCGGACTTCTTGAGAAGCTCGATGTCAAGGTCAAGGTGCTGAGCATGACGGGCGCAAAGGACCCCGATGAGTACATCAAGCTCAAGGGCGCCGATGCCTTCCGCAATCTGCTCGAGAAATCCGAAAACCACATCGACTACCGCCTGCAGCGCATTACCGATAAATATGACCTTGCGGTTGACGAGCAAAAGGTCGCATTCCTGAAGGAAGCCTCCGAAATGGTCGCGCAGCTGCCCGGCAATGTTGAGCGGCAGGTGTACGCAATGCGCGTTGCGTCAATGGCGGGAATTGCCGCCGAGGTTGTCGCGCAGGAGGTTGAGCGCCGCCACAAAATGCTGATTACAAAGGCAAGTCGGGATAATGACAAGCAGCTTTATCATCCCGAAAAGCAGCTTCAGCCTAAGGAAAAGGAATTCCACTATGACAATCCCGAATCGGCAACAGCCGAGGAGGGCATCATAAGGCTGATAATTCTCGACCAGGGACTTTGCAAGGGCAAGTCTTTGCCGGACCCGACGGAATTTTCATCTCCCGTGCTTGCGAAGATATACTCCGTGCTCAAGTCAAAGTTTGAAAACGGCGATATAATCAGTATGGCAACGATGAGCGCCGCGCTCACACCGCAGGAGGTATCGCTGCTTGCGGGAATTCTGCAAAAGCCCGAGGCACTTCGCAACGGCGAAAAGGCACTCAGTGATTACATAGAGAGAATAAGAAAACAGCGCGAGCTGACAGACTCCTCGGAGGATTTGAGGCAGCTTGCGGAAAAACTGAAACAAACCAAAGGATATGAGGGTTAAGCTATGGAAAAGACTAAAGAAAACGAAATGATGATAGACGAAGCAGCTCTTGAGGCAGAAGCAGACAAGCTGCTTGCAGAGGCAGAGGAAAAGCCCGCACCCAAGAAGAGAACAAGAAAAAAGACCAAGGCTGCAGAGCCGAGCAATGAGCCTGAAAAGACCGTCGAGGAAAAGCTCGCAGAGCTGCTTGAGAAGGGCAAGAAGGCAGGCAAGCTCAGCACCAAGGATATCGCGGCTCTTGAGGAGCAGGGCGTTGATGCCGATGCAATCGCAAAGTTCTACGAAACCCTCGAAGCCAACGGTATTGATATCGACCTCGCAGGCGACGATGTAATGCCCGCACTCGACGATATGGAGCTTCCCGAGCTTGCGGAGCTTGACGAGATTGAAGAGGTTACCGAGGAGGAAATCGTTGAGACCGAGGCTGAAATCATTGCCGACTCCAACTACTCCACCGATGACCCCGTCCGTATGTACCTCAAGGAAATCGGCAAGGTCCCCCTGCTCACCGCAGAAGAGGAGATTGAGCTTGCAACCAGAATGAGCGAGGGCGACGAGGAGGCAAAGCGCCGCATGGCAGAGGCAAACCTCCGACTTGTCGTTTCAATTGCTAAGCGCTATGTCGGCCGCGGAATGCTGTTCCTCGACCTCATCCAGGAGGGTAACCTCGGTCTTATCAAGGCAGTCGAAAAGTTCGACTACACCAAGGGATACAAGTTCTCGACCTATGCAACATGGTGGATTCGCCAGGCAATCACCCGCGCAATCGCAGACCAGGCGCGCACCATCCGCATCCCCGTTCACATGGTAGAAACCATCAACAAGGTAATCCGCGTTTCCCGTCAGCTTCTGCAGGAGCTCGGCCACGACCCGAGTGCAGAGGAGATTGCAAAGGAAATGGGTATGCCCGTTGAGAAGGTACGCGATATTCTCAAGATTGCTCAGGAGCCCGTTTCCCTCGAAACTCCTATCGGCGAGGAGGAGGACTCCCACCTCGGCGACTTCATTCCCGATGAGGACGCATCCGAGCCCAGCGAGGCTGCAAGCTTCTCACTGCTCAAGGAGCAGCTTATGGAGGTGCTCGACACCCTCACACCGCGCGAGAAGAAGGTGCTCGAGCTGCGCTTCGGCATCGTTGACGGCCGCACCCGCACCCTTGAGGAGGTCGGCAAGGAATTCAATGTAACCCGTGAGAGAATCCGCCAGATTGAGGCAAAGGCACTGCGCAAGCTGCGCCACCCCTCACGCAGCAGAAAGCTCAAGGACTTCCTGAACTGATACATTATTAAATATGCTTTAAGCCCGTCCATTTTGGACGGGCTTAACTTTTGCGCAGCTAATTATATAAATATTCGCGCGAGATTTAGAATAAAAGCCTTGACAAGTGCAAAGAATAATGGTATATTAGCACTCAGATAAAGAGAGTGCCAGCAGCTAAAAGCTGCGAGTGCTAAAAGAGGAAGAAGCAATGGGTATCAGCGACAGAAAAAAGAAAATACTTGCCGCACTCGTTGAAGAGTACATCAAAACGGCGGAGCCCGTCGGCAGCAAGGCGATTGCGAGCATCGCAAATCTCGGCTGCTCCTCGGCAACAATCCGCAACGAGCTTGCAGAGCTCACCGCGATGGGCTACCTCGAACAGCCGCACACCTCGGCAGGCAGAATTCCGACTCCCTCGGGCTACAGAATGTATGTCAACGAGCTGATGGAGAAGCAGAAGCTCTCCCTTGAGGAAACTGAGGAGATAAACCGCAGACTCAACGACAAGATGATTCAGCTTGACAGTATGATGAGCGATGTCGGCAAGATTGCCTCCCAGCTGACCGATTATCCCGCGCTTGCGCTTGCGACCTACGCACCCGCAACGATAAAGCGCTTTGACCTGATTTATATTGATGCCAACACATTCATAATAGTAGTGATGCTGAGCAACAATACAGTTAAGAACAAGCTGGTGCATCTGCCCATTTCGGTTGACCAGGGCATGATAAACAAGCTTTCGACTTTGTTCAACGCAAACTTCACCGGACTTACGAATGACAAGATAACACCGGTGCTTATTTCCTCAACCGAGCGAGCCTCGGGTGATACGATGGGACTTACCTCGGTAATCGCATCGTTTGTGATGGAAACCCTCTCAAGCCAGCACGGAGTGCAGACCTTCGTAACGGGCGAGAACAGACTTCTCAGCCAACCCGAGTACCGTGACCCGGACAAGGCTCACAAGCTAATGAATTACCTTGCCGAAGGAGGACATGTGCTGTCGGGACCTGCCGACGAAATGTTCGCAGATGACTCCGAGGTAAGAGTGCTGATAGGACCCGAGAATGTGGCCGAGGAGTTAAAGGACTCCAGCGTTGTAATCGCAAGCTACGATATGGGTGATAACACGAAGGGACTTATCGGAGTTGTCGGACCGACGCGAATGGATTATTCCGCAGTTGCCGCAAAGCTGAGCTTTTTAGCGGCGGGACTTTCAAGACGCCTCGGCGGCGGTGAGGCACCGCCCTCCGGCATGCACAACAAGCTTATAATTAAGGGAGATGACATTATAGATGAGCACTGAGAAAAAGGAAACCTCCGCAGAGGAGATAAAGGAAGAAAAGACAGAGGAAAAGGCTGAACCCAAAAAGGAAAAGAAGCCTAAGAAGGAATCCAAGAAGGAGACCGAAATAAAGGAAGCAGCCGAAAAGCTGATTCAGGAGGAAAAGGAAAAGTACCTGCGTCTGTGCGCTGAGTACGATAACTTCCGTAAGCGCAGCCAGAAGGAGCGCGAATCGCTTTACAACGATATCAAGGCAGACACACTGCTCAAATTCCTGCCCGTATATGACAACCTCGAAAGAGCACTTGCTCAGGAAACCGCCGACGAGGCTTACCGCAAGGGCGTTGAGATGATTATGACCCAGTTCAACGCAACGATGGAAAAGCTCGGCGTAACCGAAATCGAGGCAGCAGGACAGAAATTCGACCCTGCATTCCACAACGCTGTAATGCACATCGAGGACGAGAGCTTCGGCGAAAACGAAGTAGTCGAGGTTTTCCAGAAGGGCTTCAAGCTCAATGACAAGATAATCCGTTTCGCAATGGTCAAGGTTGCAAACTGATAATAAAAAAGTATACTAATTTTCATTTTCTATAGGAGGAAAAAACAATGGGTAAGATTATAGGTATTGACCTCGGTACAACCAACAGCTGCGTATCCGTTATGGAAGGCGGCGAGGCAGTCGTTATCGCAAACGCAGAGGGTGCACGCACCACTCCGTCCGTCGTTGCATTCGCAAAGACCGGCGAGAGAATGGTAGGTCAGGTTGCAAAGCGCCAGGCTATCACCAACCCCGACCGCACCATCGCTTCCATCAAGCGCGAGATGGGCACCGCATACAAGGTCAATGTTGACAATAAGGGTTACACCCCTCAGGAAATTTCCGCAATGATTCTTCAGAAGCTGAAGGCTGACGCAGAGAGCTATCTCGGTCAGACCGTCACCGAAGCTGTTATCACCGTTCCCGCATACTTCACCGACGCACAGCGTCAGGCAACCAAGGAC
>JAZULF010000201.1:0-2491 GCA_045643645.1 Oscillospiraceae bacterium | reverse complement strand
CGTGCGGTAGACAACGCACTGCAGGCGATTGTGACGACCTACTGCAGCGAGGAAAATGCGGCCTATATCAAAGAGCGCATGGATAACGGCGAACTGTGGCTGACCGGTGAGGATTGCGCAGAGCTGTTTGACAATGTGGAGCTGGTGGAGACCGCGCCGCAGGAGGAAGGCAAGAAGGCCGCCCACGGCAATCTCGCCAAGCTGGTGGCTGAGTATAACGCGCTGAAGAAGATGCTGGACGAGCCGAAGCCTGAGCCAGACGAACCTCCGGACGAGGGCGAGGACAAGGACGAGCAGGAAGGGAAAGAGCCTGAGAAAAAGGCCTATACTGTGCCCGATGCCATTCGGGCAATTATTGACGAGGTGTTGTAATGTTTGAGAAATTCTTTGCCCTGTGGAAAGGGAAAAACGCCAACCAAGTGGCAAAAGCCCCACTTTATCCCGTGGGGCAAGGAAGGACCATCACCGTTGACGCGAACGGGGATATTATTTTTGCGACTTGCATCGAGATTTTGGCCAAACAGATGGCACAGGTTAAATGGGGGCTGTACGCGGGTGACAACAAGGAAATTGCTCCGATGATGCGGCTGTTTAACTATGTGCTGGATGTTTCGCCGTATCCCGGCTTAACCGCGTATGATTTTTGGAACTACATGGAGAAGCAGAGGCTGGGCACGGGTAATGCGCTGGCATATATCCGTTACAACGACAAAGGCATTATTGAGCATCTTTACCCGCTGGATGCGACGAACATCCGCATTTATTGGGATAACAGCAACCTTTTTGAGGGCAAGCGCCGCATAGTCTATGAGTACATGGATAACGAAGGTAAGCAGAATGTAGTTATGTTGCCTGATGAGGTCCTGCATTTCAAGGCGTTTAGCGCGAACGGCGTTAAAGGCCGTCCCGCTATCCAAGTCCTGCGCGACACCTTGCAGAGTAACGCAGAGGTTGAGGGTGCGCTTCGGTCGGCTGTAAGCAACGGCTTCCACGGCACGATTGTGCTGCAGTATACCTCTGACCTGTCGCAGAGCAAACAGGAGGTATTACAGAAGAAGGTCAAAGCCCTGCTGTCTAACAGCAATCACAGTATTTTGCCTCTGCCCGTCGGCATGACCGCGCAGAATATTGCCAATGACATTAAGGCATATCACGATACGCTGAAGGCGGCTAACGCGCAGGCTATCAGCTCCTTCTTTGGTATCCCGCTTGTGATGCTGAATATCGGCGGCGGGACGGGCATGGCAACATTCTCAAGCAATCAGATAACGCAGTATTACAATCTGACCATCCAGCCGATTGTCCAGGCATACGCTAACGAGCTGAGCCTGAAGCTGCTCATGCGCTCTCAGCTCAATAAGGGCTATATGTTTGACAGCGCGAATGATGCGTTTGATTATCTCGACCCGCAGAGCAAGGCAAATGTTCTGACGGCCTACAAGTCGGGCGGCATCCTGTCAGCCAACGAGGCGCGCATGTCGCTGAAATATCCGGCAAGCGAGACCGAAGGCAGCGACGACCTGCAAACGGGCGGCACGGTGCAGACGGCTGGCACGCCGAACACAGGCGACAGGCATGATATTCAATAATTTTATATGTAAAATTATGAGGTGATTTTTATGGTTTTAGATAACTTTATCGAGCAAGAAATCGGTGGCAGGAAATACAAGCTGTGTCTTTCCAATATGGCGATTTTTAAGGCAGAGCGTGAGCTGGCCAGCGGCAAGCTGATGCTGATGCTGCGCGACCTGCCTCCGAGTATGGGCGACTTGTTTACGCTGTTTAAGTGGTCACTCATCGGCGGCGGCACGGTTGTCAGCGAGGAAAAGGCTTTTGAGTTATATTTGCAGCTTACTTCTGAGGTTGGTTCGACGGCTGTTTTTAATATTATATTAGAGACGCTGAAGAAAGCCGGTATCCTGAGCGAAAACCCCAAGCAGGCGGCACCCAGCGCGTAAGACCTATCGAAACAGTTGTAGAATTATTGGAGGAGCTTGAGCCCTTGGCACTTGGGGAACTGGGGCTAACCATCGAGCAATTTGGCATGTATACTGTCGGGCAGATTAACGCATTAACAAGAGGGTATCTGCGGCGGCGCGACGCTGAAGAAGACCTTTTTATAGCATATTCGGCTCTACCGACATACCAAACGCAGATGGGAAGAAAAGCACCGACATACCAAAAATTAACAGCCCATAGGCGAAAACGCCAGCATGTGGGCGGCTTGCCTGCGATACCGCAGGACGAGCTGGAAAAGTGGCGTTTAATATTATAGAGAAGGAGGTATAAAGATGCTGAAATCTTTGGAAATCAAGCAAGCCATGATTGATGTGCAGAGCGAAATCAAGGCGCTGGTGGAGCAGGAGCAGGAAGTACCTGCCGAGCTCTCCGAAAAATTCAATGCTCTGAAAGGCGAGTATAGTGACGCGCTCGCCGATGAGGAAATGCGTCGCAAGATGAAAGACAAATGTACTTTAGAGGAGGACAAAGA
>JAZULF010000200.1:0-3108 GCA_045643645.1 Oscillospiraceae bacterium | reverse complement strand
TGCGTATCGGCAAGCCGGTTCTGAAGTCCAAACAGGAAGAAGGTAGTTACCACAAACGCAAAGGCAACGGTTGCAAACAGCCAGCGCTGCACTGTCTGCGCAATTTTCACTCCGTTTGACCTTTTCGAGCCCGAGCGTCTTTTTGCCAGCAGTGTTAACGCAACAGCTGCAAGCAGCACCGATGCGCCGTTTGCGGTGAGCATAGGTACCGAGCAGGCGCGGACAGCCGCCATTGCCTCGTTTGGCGTGCTCATATTTGTGATGAATACCATCGTAAGGTGGAATACCTCCATTACGACGCCGGTCGAAAAGGCAATTAAGAAGCCGGGCTTTTTGTCCTCAAACAGATACTTGCGCAGGGCCGCGGCATAGAAGCCCGCTATGAAGGTTGACAGTGTGCAGGCTACGCGCGTGAAGGTGCCTATACCCCATGCGACTGCAATCCAGCGCTCTACCGCACCGATTGTGCCTGCAATTATGCCAGCAGGTGCGCCGAACATTAGACCTGCAATCAGCACTGCGGCATCGCGGCAGTTTGCCTGCGCGCCGTTGAAGGGTATGCCCCACTCCGTGCCGAGAATTGCAAGCGCACCGAACACAAGGCCGTATATGACCTGCTTTGTTCTCTCACTCAAGCGTCCGAATGCGGCAGTGCGGCCCAGAAGATACAGCGCTATTGCCGCAATTACGGGTATAAGTGCGGCTATGCCGAGCTTAATGTATGCCATGAAAATATCACTCATAATGCTTTTTCCTTACAAAACAAATTACTCTGTAACCAAGATATCAGAAATGCTGATTTCTTTCAACCGCTCACAGCTCCTGCACCATATCGCTCATCTCGCGGTATACGCTGTGCATGGGACCGGGTACGGAATCCTCCGCGGGATAGCCGACGGGCAGCAGGTCGCGGACTCTGACATTCTCGGGAAGTCCCAACGCAGCCTTGACCTTTTCCTCAACGAAATAGCCTACCCAGCAGCTGCCGAGACCAAGCTCGTGCGCCTGCAGCATCATATGCGTGCATACGATTGCAGCATCGGTATCACCGAAGTCATAGCCCTCGAAGATTAGGTTCTTTGCCGAGCGCTCGACATCGTAGCCGATGACGAACACGACGGGCGCATTGAAGGTGCAGGGGGTAAGCTCCGCAAGCGCTGCGAGCTTTTCGGCGCTCTTCACCACATATATCTTCTGCGGCTGATTGTTGCAGGCGGTCGGTGCGACCTTTGCCGCTTCCAGAATCAGCTCGAGCTTTTCGTTTTCAACGGGCTTATCAGAATATGCTCTTACCGCATATCTTTCCTTTGCAAGTTCAGAAAAGTTCATATCATTCACCTCACAGAGTATTTACCTTGACGGGCTTTCTGCCGGGGATACGGCAGTACTTCACATCGGGGTAGCCTATTACCATGCAGGTAACCGCCTTGTGTCCCTTAGGCAGTGCAAGCATGCCGCGCAGCCTCGCGCTCAGCTTTGTGCAGATTACGAAAAACCCGCTGTACAGCACGCCGAGGCCGAGGCTTGCAGCCATAAGCTCCATATATGAAGAGGCAAGGTTTGCGTTGCCCGCATTCTTTGCCGAAACTACAATAACAAGCGGCGCGCCCTTGAAGAAGAAGTTATCGTCAATCTCCATATTCGCAGCCGCGGCATATGCCGAGGCGGCAAGCGATTTTCCCTTGCGGAAAAGCTTTACGCAAAGCGCCTCAATCTCGCTCTGTCTGCTGCCTAAAACCGTGAATGCAACATCCTGCGCGTTTGCCGCTGTGGGGCAGTAACGACCTGCCTCCAAAAGCATATCGAGCTTTTCCTTCTCAACCTCCTGCAGCTTGAAGCGGCGGATACTTCTGCGGCTTTTCATTGCCTGCAAAAGAAGCTTGCTGTCAAGCTCGCTCATATCGTGAAGCTCGCCGTTATCCGTTTCCATACCCTCGATGCTTACCGCACCCGTGGGACAGACAGCATAGCAATGACCGCAGCCGATACAGCCGACGGACTTCAGCTCCGCCTTGCCGTTTTCAACATAAAGATAGCCTGCAACGCAGTCGGCGGCACACTGTCCGCAGCCTACGCATTTTTCCTTATCAATAATAACAGCGCCCATAAAGTCCTCCTCACGCATACAGCGGCATACCCGATTATACAAATACTATAATAGAAAATGATATCATATCCGCGCCCTCATTTCAATCATCTGCGGGCGTAAAAATGCCTGCGAAGGCTTGACCTCGCAGGCTTTTTTCATCTTAATGTGCCGTCCTCGGCTTCTCTGAGGTCGGCAATGGTCGTGTCCTTGCGGCTTAAGCGCTCGCCGACAGCCTTCATGCCCTTTATGCACGCCGTTGAAACAGCTGTCAGCAGCGTCAGAGCAAGTGCTAATTCGCGTTTTTTCATATTGTGCCTCCGATTGCGAAAATACCCCCGAAGTAATCGGGGGTATTTAAGAATTCTTACTTTAGCTTGATTGCCGCGATGGGACAATGTCTTACGCAGACACCGCAGCCGTGGCAGTCATCCGGTCTTGCAAGCACGGATACGCTGTGAATTGCACCTTCCTCGAGGGGTGCAATCTCAAGACAGAAGGTGGGGCATTCCTCGGCGCAGATACCGCAGCCGTCACATACATCAGTGTCGACAACGGGCTTTTTCCACTGCTCCTTGGGAACAAACTTGCATGCCTTGCCCTCATTGTCAAGGATACCCTCGTATTCGCAGACATGGCTGCATGCGCCGCAGTCAATGCAGCGGTTGGGGTCTATCTCGTGCTTCTCCTTCATATCGCCGGTGATTGCCATTACGGGACAAATCTGTGCGCAGTCATCGCAGCCCTTGCATCTATCGGTAATTTTATATGCCATAATTTACTCCATTCTGCCGCTGAATAATTTATATCAGTGGACCGCCGTAAGCGGCATACGCGCGTCCGTCAGCCGTTTAGTTACCGCCCTTTTTGATGCCGAGTCTCTTGAGAGTGGCTTCGGTGGGAACGCCTTCCTTGGACCAGCCGCGTACGGCATAGTATGCCTTCTTCATCTTGTCAAGAGGAACCTTGGTGCTCTCATCAGAGGGATCCTGAGGAACATCGGTGAGGCGTGCGGGCAGGCT
>JAZULF010000199.1:0-2120 GCA_045643645.1 Oscillospiraceae bacterium | reverse complement strand
TATCCCGCGCAAGAGTCTGCGGCGATAATCCGCAGACTCTTAAATTCTGTTCTGGAGGCAATGTAAAATGATGTTTTTCAAGGGTATCGGCGCTCTGCTTCTCACTTTAGCCTGTTTTTCACTGTTCAGCATAAAGCTGCCCAAGGGCGACAAGGCTATGAACGGCCTTGCTAATGCAGCGGTTGCTACTTTCCTTATCGAAGCAATTCTCAAATACATCTGCGGTGATTTCTTAGGCATAGGCTTTCTCGGTGAGGTCGGTGCTGCCTGCGGCTCGATGGGTGGCGCAGCAAGCGCAGCTCTTGTCGGACTCGCAATGGGCACCAATCCCGTTTATGCGCTTGCAACCGCAGTTGCGGTAAGCGGCTTAGGCATTCTGCCCGGATTTATTGCCTCTTACATCCTCTACTTTATCCTCAGATGGCTTGAGAAGATTATGCCGACAGGCCTTGACATCATTCTGTGCTCTCTGTTCGCTGCAGCCGCAGGCAGAGGTCTTGCAATGCTTGTTGACCCCGCTGTAAACGCAGTTGTTTCCACAGTAGGCAATTCCATTACAATCGCAACCACGCAGTCTCCCATTCTGATGGGCTTCCTGCTTGGCGGTCTTATGAAGATGATTTGCACCTCACCCCTCAGCGCAATGGCACTTACCGCAATGCTCGGTCTTACGGGGCTGCCTATGGGCATTGCCTCGGTTGCCTGCTTCGGCGGCGCATTCTCCGACGGCGTTGTGTTCAAGCGCCTCGGTCTCGGTGATAAGAGCAGCGTAATCGGCGTCATGCTCGAGCCGCTCACTCAGGCGGATATCGTTACCAAAAACCCGATACCCATTTTCTGCAGCAACTTCTTTGCAGGCGGCTTATCCGGTATCGTTGCCGTTACTCTCGGCATTGTAAACAACGCACCGGGTACCTCGGCGCCTATCCCCGGTCTGCTTGCTCCCTTCGCATTCAACGCACCTGCCACCGTTCTGACTGCAATGCTGCTTGCCGCCGTATGCGGTGCGGTGTGCGGCTATGTCGGCTCGGGCATTTACGCAGCCGTAAAGCACAAGCATATTCCGTCCTTTATCCACGGCAAAAAGTGCGCCGCAAAATAACATGCAACAAAAACGAGCTATCTTTTGGATAGCTCGTTTTTTATTATCTGCACGCGTTCATCACAGCATCAAACACCGCGCCGGGCATTTTTACAAAGAACCAGCCAAGCTCCTGACAGCCAACATAGCCGCCGTCTATGAGTCTTAGCTCAACCCGCGTTCCGTCGTTCATATCAAGGTACAGATGTCCCTGCACCTCAGCCTCGTAGAATTCCGGTGCTTTTTCATAGTCTATGCGTTCAAACGGGCTTTTGCACAGCTGCTCAACAAACTCGTCAAGCTGCTCAGCCGTGTTTTTGTCAAGCGCCTGATAGCTGAAGTCTGCGTTGTTCCAATCATTGTGCGTTAAATATGTTACCTGCTTTATATTGCCTACAATGTGAAATCTGTCTTCAAACAGGTCCTTGCCCGTGCGCAGAGCGATTCCGTCATAGTTATCGAGAAACTGTATCCATTCACCGTCATCGCATTTGGTGCATATGCAGAGTCTGAAGTCCTCGCTGTAGCCCTTGACGGTGTATACAGAGCCCATGTATGTGGATGCAAGCTCCGTTGCATACTCGTCCTGCGTTGACCATTCGTCCAAAGTGCCCTTTGCCTCACCGATGTAATCTCCGATAAGATGTTTGACCGCCGAAGCATTGTCGGAAAAATCCGTACTTTGCGTGTAAACATGACCCTTGTAAACAAGGCAGCCAATCATATCCACCTTCACGCTGCCGTCATCCACAGGCAGTACGATTTTGTCGGTATAAACTGCCTTCGTGTCCGTGTCGGTGCTGCCCTGCGGTATATCGCTACGGTCATTCAATTTTAGCACACCCACAACGGCAAGGCATACGCACGCGGCAAGCGCGCCCCATCTGATTGCCGTATTTCTTTTGCCTATCACTTTTATATCCGCATCCGCGATATAGCCATCGCGTATTTCACCGATTGCGTCCTGCAATTTATCGGATTTCATATAAATATATCCTCCTTCCGAAGCCATAGCAGCAGCTTATCCCTTGTGCGCTTG
>JAZULF010000198.1:0-4830 GCA_045643645.1 Oscillospiraceae bacterium | reverse complement strand
TTCTTCTGGGGCGATGAGCGCAAGGAATAATCTTGACAAATTAGGTCGCAAACTTTATAATATTTGCTTGTCAAAACAGCTGTGAAAAGCAGGAGTAAGCCAAACATCAAAGTCAGAGAGAAAACGGTTGGTGCGAGTTTTCGGAGATGTCGCTGAAGGTCGGCTTTGAGCTGCCGCACTGAAGCCAGTAGGTGCGGACGGGTGCTCCCGTTACAGAGCCAATGAGTGCCGCAATTGCGGAATTCAGGTGGTACCGCGTAAATTATTGCGCCCTGAGATTTCTCAGGGCGCTTTTCTTTTTAGGAGGAAATCATGAAAGAACTACCGAAGGTATATGACCCCAAATCAGTAGAAAAGAAAATCTACGATATGTGGCAGGAGGGTGGATACTTCAAGGGTGTTATCGACCCCGACAAGAAGCCGTTTTCCATTGTAATGCCGCCCCCCAATGTAACCGGTCAGCTGCACATGGGTCACGCTCTTGACTCCACACTGCAGGATATTCTTACCCGCTATAAGAGAATGCAGGGCTATGCCGCTCTTTGGCTGCCCGGCACCGACCATGCAGGTATTGCAACTCAGATTAAGGTTGAGGAAGAGCTGCGCGTCAAGGAGGGCATAACCCGTTATGACCTCGGTCGCGAAAAGTTCCTCGAGCGTGTATGGGATTGGAAAAACAAGTACGGTAACCGCATCGTTGAGCAGCAGAAGGTGCTCGGCGCATCCTGCGATTGGGACAGAAGCGCGTTTACCATGGATGCAACCCGTGCAAAGTCAGTTCGCGAAACCTTCTGCGAGCTGTACGAAAAGGGCCTGATTTACAAGGGAAGCCGCATAATAAACTGGTGTCCTCACTGCCGCACCGCTCTTTCCGATGCAGAGGTTGAGTACAAGGTTATGCCCGGAAGCTTCTGGCATATCAGATACCCGATTGAGGACTCTGACGAGGAGTTTATCATCGCAACCACCCGTCCAGAAACGATGCTCGGTGACTCCGGTGTTGCAGTTCATCCCGAGGATGAGCGCTATCAGCACCTTGTCGGCAAGAACGCAATTCTGCCCCTCGTAGGCAGAAAACTCCCCATAGTTGCAGATGAATATGTTGAGCTCGGCTTCGGTACCGGCGCTGTCAAGATGACTCCCTGCCACGACCCCAACGACTACGAGGTAGGTCTGCGCCACAACCTTGAGCAGATTCTTGTTATTGACGAGGATGCAAAGATTATAAACGGCGGCAAGTACAATGGCATGGACCGCTATGAGGCACGCAAGGCAATAGTCGCTGACCTCGAAGAGGCAGGCTATCTTGTTAAGGTTGAGCCTTATAACCACAATGTCGGCTGCTGCTACCGCTGCGGCACTGTTGTTGAGCCTCTGACAAGCCCCCAGTGGTTTGTCAAGATGGAGCCTCTTGCAAAGGCAGCAATTGAGGTTGTCAAGGACGGCAGAATCAAGTTTGTTCCCGAGCGCTTCACCAAGACCTATATGAACTGGATGGAGAATGTCCATGACTGGTGCATCTCCCGTCAGCTTTGGTGGGGCCACAGAATCCCCGCATGGTACTGCGCTGATTGCGGCAAGATTACCGTTTCCCGCGAGGATGCACAGGAATGCGCACACTGCCACAGCAAAAACATCACTCAGGAAGAGGATGTTCTCGACACATGGTTCAGCTCCGCACTTTGGCCCTTCTCCACTTTGGGCTGGCCCGAAAAGACTCCCGAGCTTGACTACTGGTATCCTACCTCCGTAATGGTTACCTGCTACGATATCATCTTCTTCTGGGTAGCAAGAATGATATTCTCCGGTATGGAGCAGATGAACAAGGAGCCCTTCGGTACAGTATTCATCCACGGTCTTGTCCGCGACTCCCAGGGACGCAAGATGTCCAAGAGCCTCGGCAACGGCATTGACCCGCTCGAGATGGCGGAGAAGTACGGCGCTGACGCACTGCGCTTCAACCTCATCACCGGCAACAGCCCCGGCAATGATATGCGCTTCTATGTCGAAAAGTGTGAAGCAATGCGTAACTTCTGCAACAAGATTTGGAACGCATCCCGCTTTGTTATGATGAACCTCACCGTTGAGGATAATCATCTGCCCGAAAAGCTCGAAACCGAGGATAAGTGGATTCTCTCCAAGCTCAATCAGGTGAGCAAGGAGGTCTGCGAGAATATGGACAGCTACGAGCTGGGTGTTGCTGCAGGCAAGATTTACGACTTTATCTGGGACAGCTACTGCGACTGGTACATTGAGCTTACCAAGCCCCGTCTTAACGGCGATGACGAGGAAGCAAAGATTGGCGCACAGCGCGTACTGCTGTATGTTCTGACCGAGATTCTTAAGCTCCTGCATCCGTTTATGCCGTTTATCACTGAAGAGATTTGGCAGGCACTTCCTCACGAGGGTGAGGCACTTATGATTGCCGAGTATCCCAAGTACAAGGAAGAGCTGCATTTCCCCGAGGACGAGGTAAACTTTGAGATGGTTATGGACGCAATCAAGGCTGTCCGCGCACGCAGAGCCGAGATGAATGTTCCTCCCTCCAGAAAGAGCCACCTCATCATCGTGACCGACAAGGCAAAGGCATTCAACGACGGCGAGAAGTTCATCTGCAAGCTGGCATACGCATCCGAAATCAGCGTAACCGCAGAGCTTCCCGAAAGCACTGACGGTATGGTATCCGTAATCACCGATAATGCCCGCATGTTTATGCCCATGGCAGAGCTCGTTGACCTTGAAAAGGAAAGAGCACGCATGGAGAAGGAGCTTGCAAACGCACGCAAGCAGCTTGACGGACAGAATGCAAAGCTCGCAAATCAGAACTTTGTTTCCCGCGCACCCGAGGCAGTTGTAAACCTCGAGCGCGAGAAGAAGGCAAAGCTCGAGGCACTTATTGAAAATCTTGAGGAAAGCCTTAAAAATCTGAAATAAGCTCGACCTGCTTCTTCAAATTATGCATATAAAAGCTAATAAACTGGTGTTGTGCAATACGCACGACACCAGTTTTTTTATTTGGGGTGATGCAAATGAAAATAACATCAAGGTATAAGGACGGCAGGCTTATAATTCAGCCGGACGGTGAGCTTGACCACCATAGCGCACGGCAGGCAATGGACAAGATTGTTGAGGTAGTGGACAGCACTTTACCGCGCGAGCTTCTGCTTGATATGAGCAGACTCAGCTTTATGGATTCCTCGGGAATAGCGGTAATTGTCAAGACAAACCGAGCGGTTACTGAATTGGGCGGAAAAATGCTGATTATAAGTCCTCAGCAGCAGCCTAAAAAGGTCATAGAAGCGGCAGGGGTAGAAAGGCTTGTTGAAATACACAGCAAATTGGAGGTTACAACATGAAGATAACAAATTACATAAAGCTTGAATTTCCGAGCTGCAGCTCAAACGAAAGCTTTGCAAGAGCGGCGGCAGCAGGTTTTGCAGCACAGCTTGACCCTACGCTCGAGGAGCTTGGAGATATTAAAACTGCCGTGTCTGAGGCGGTTACAAACTGCATTGTGCATGCCTATCCCGAAAGCATAGGCAAGGTTTCAATGCGCCTGAGAATTATCGACGGTGAGAGGCTTGAAATTACAATTCGCGATTGGGGCAGGGGAATAGCGGACCTCGATAAAGCCATGCAGCCGATGTACACAACGGGCGGTGATGAGCGCAGCGGAATGGGGTTTACCATTATGGAAAGCTTTATGGACAAGCTTAAGGTTAAAACCGCATCGGACAAGGGGACTACCGTTACCATGCTGCGTACCATCAAGCAGCGCAGGAATTTCCGATGACGGAAAATACACTGGAATATCTGCGCAGAGCTAAACGCGGTGACCGCGAAGCGGCGGAAAGGCTGATTGAGGAAAACTCGGGACTTATATGGAGCGTTGCAAGACGCTTTTTCGGCAGAGGAACTGAGGCTGATGACCTGTATCAGCTCGGCTGCGTAGGCTTCCTTAAGGCAATTGACGGCTTTGACGAGGAGTTCGGCACACAGTTTTCAACATATGCCGTGCCAAAAATCTCAGGGGAAATACGCAGGTTTCTGCGCGATGACGGAGCAGTAAAGGTCAGCCGCAGCATTAAAGAGCAGGCACAGCATATCAAAGCAGCAAGAAACGAGCTTGAGCAACGCTTAGGCAGGGAACCGCTGCTTTCTGAGCTTGCCGCGGAAACGGGCTTAACGCCTGAAGAAATAGCCTTTGCTGAAACCGCAACGGGTCCTGCGGAGAGCCTTCAGCGCGAATCGGGAGAGGACGGCTTTACCCTTGAGCATGTGCTGACAGACCTATACGGTGAGGAGAAAATGCTCGAGCAGGTTTCCCTGCGCTATGCAATCGAAAAGCTTCCCGATAAGGAGAAAAAGGCTATATATCTGCGATACTTCCACGGAATGACGCAGGAATCGGCATCAAGAGTTCTTGGCGTATCGCAGGTGCAGGTATCGCGCCTTGAGCGCAGAGCTGTTGACAGACTTCGGGAAGTTTTGGCAGACACTTGTTAATTATCCGTATTCGTGCTAAAATAACTTGTTATGAATACGGATTTTGAAAAAAGATATATTGACGCAAGAAAAAAGCTTATTGAATCCGATTTTGCCTCGTTAAACCCCATGCAGAGAAAGGCTGTTATGGCGACTGAAGGCCCCCTGCTTATTTTAGCAGGCGCAGGAAGCGGCAAAACCACGGTGCTTATTAACAGAATTGCAAATCTTCTTCGCTACGGTATTGCAGGAGATACTGACGAAATACCCGATAATGCCTGCGAGAAGGATATTGAAACTATGCTTTCAGGCGGTGAAAATGCAAGAGAGACAGCAGCTTATGAG
>JAZULF010000197.1:0-1588 GCA_045643645.1 Oscillospiraceae bacterium | reverse complement strand
ATGCGTCCGCAGACAGCGGGGAAGGGATTTTCCTTCTTGATAAGCTCAAGGGCGTCGGTGTAGCGGCCCTGAGCAGCCAGCTTCAGATAACCCTGAACGGGGATATGTGCAGGACATGCAACCTTGCAGGGTGCGGTGCCGGAGGGCAGGGTGTCTTCGCGGTTTTCGCGGTAGTCGGGGTCCCATACGGACTTGCCTGCAAAGGTTTCAGACAGCTTTGTGTACTTGGGAGCGGTAAGATTATCGCTTGAGCAGAGCTTCTGACCGAGCTTCAGTGCATTGCCGGGGCAGACCTCAACACACTGACCGCAGGCAACACACTTTGCCTCGTCAATTTCAGCAACATAGTTGGAACGGATAGCATCGCGTGCACCGAACATAAGACCGGTGCGCAGACCGAAGCATGCGCATGCGCAACAGTTGCAGATTGCTGCACTGTCGCCGGCATCATCAATGTTTACAATATCGTGCAGGAAGCCGTTTTCCTCTGCACGCTGGATTATTTCAAGAGCCTCCTCCTTGGTTATCTGACGGGAGCGTCCGGAACGGATGTAATGCTCTGCGCCTTTACCGAGGTGAACGCACATATCCTCTGCAAGATGACCGCAGCCGTCGCCTAAAGAGGTGCGGGAGGAACGGCAGGAGCAGGTAGAAACGGAGAATGTGTCGTACTTGTCGAGGTAGTGGGAGACTTTCTCGTATGGATGCGCATCGGGATTATCCTTGATTGCGCTTTCAACGGGGATTACGCGCATAAGACCGTAGCCGTTGGGAAGCAGCGGTGCCATGGTTGCCATACGAATTCGGGTGTATTCCTCAAATGCGCGGCCAACCTCGGGATGTGCGGCAAGGAGCTCTTCCTTGTCGACCATATTTTCCAGAATCCCGGGAGCAAAAATGTTCAGGAAATATACATCCTCGTTGAGCGTTCTGTCCAGCGTTCTGCGCAGGACACCGTAGCTTACGAGGTTGTCCAGCGAAGGCATGATTTCCTCAACGGATTTGCCAAGCTTCTTTGCTATGTAGTCAGCTGTGCGCTCCTTGCGCAGGCCGCAAGCGGCTGCAGCTTCGGCTTCATCATCAGTAAGCAGATCTGCGAAAGCGTAGTATTCAGGTGCGTTTTCGTCAATCTTGTTGATGGCGCCGGATATGCCGCCGATGACCTTGGCAAGCTTTACAATCTTAGGTCTCAACTGTGCCATAGTTTATCTCCTTTTGTATTATAATGTTTTCGTGAACACTTCACGAAATAAGTTAAAAAATCAGGCGTGAACACTTCACGCTGTTCATAATTTATCATACTGATTTTTGATTTGCAATACATAATTGCAAAAATTTTGACAAAAAGTATGCCGCTGTAAAAACAGCGGCATTGAATCAGTCAGTAATTGAGGTTTCGCCGTTATATGCGCTGTACAGAATCTTGTACGAGGCATTGCAGGCCTTTTCCTTATCGCGTGTGCGAAGTCCGTCATAGACATCGACAACGGAGCGGTAAACGGGCTCGCGTCCGTTGCGCTCAATATATTTGCAGTAGAGGTTTATTGCAGGTGCTCTGAAGGAATGGAACATAAGCGGCAAAAGCACA
>JAZULF010000196.1:0-8979 GCA_045643645.1 Oscillospiraceae bacterium | reverse complement strand
AATCGAGGTAACTAAGTTCTCCGAACGCGATAACGGTATCATCGATATGGATGTTACGATTTTCTGCGAAAAGGCAAGCCACAAGGGCATCATCATCGGTAAGCAGGGTTCGATGCTGCGCAAGATAGGCGAGATGGCAAGAACCGATATTGAAGCATTTATGGGAACAAAGGTTTTCCTGCAGACATGGGTCAAGGTCAAAGAAAACTGGCGCGATTCCATGGCTCAGCTTCGCAACTTCGGCTATACGGAATAAATAACCACAAATATAATCACCCCTCTGTCAGATACTAAAGGCAGAGAGGTGGTTTTATGCCCGATAGTTTGTTCTGGCAGGTTTTCACTGATACCGGCGACCCGCTGTGCTGGCTTATGCATAGGGCAGCGGAAAAATCAAATCATATAGATGGGGCGGAGGAAAATCCTCAGCCCCTCGAATGAGCAGGGTACATATGTTCAAGACGACAAAAGGACTGATACTCCGCGAGGTTAAGTACAAGGAAGCGGACAGAATACTAACCGTTTTGACCGAGGATATGGGAAAGCTTACGGTCAAGGCGCGCGGAGCACTGCGTAAAAGCAGCAAGGTTGCTGCAGCTACGCAGTTATTTGCATTTTCTGAGCTGACCATGTTTGAAAACAAGGGCAGATGGTCGGTTAATGAGGGCTCGACAATTGAAGAGTTCAAGGGACTAAGAAGCGATATCTCGGCTCTTGCGCTTGCAAGCTATTTTGCCGAGTGCGTTGAGGCACTTTCCGATGAGGACAGTCCCGACCCGAGTATGCTGCAGCTTATTCTAAACTGCCTTTTTGCGCTCTCGAACGAAATGTATGACCAGCAGCACATAAAAACCGCGTTTGAAATGCGCCTTATGCGCATAGCAGGCTACGAGCCCGACCTTTCCTGCTGTTCGGTCTGCGGTGAGCCTATGCCTGCCGAACCTCGCTTCAGCGCACAAAACGGCGTAATCTGCTGCCGCGAGTGCCGCAGCAACACTCTCGAGGCAAATGTAATTCTGTGTCCCGACTCTTTGCAGGCACTGCGGTATATACTCTATGCCGAGCCGAGAAAGCTGCTGGCGTATTCAATACCCGAGGAGGCAGCCGAGCGCGCGGCGCGTGCTGCCGAAACCTACTTACTTACACAGACCGAACGAAAATTCAGCGCCCTTAATTACTGGAAACAGGTGAAGTAATGGACTTTTTTGAAAAATCACTAAATACCCTTGAGCTGTCAGCCGTTCTTGAAATGCTTGCAGCCGAGGCTGTGTCCGACGGCGCAAAGGAAGCTGTTGAAAAGCTTCTGCCCTCGGACGATAAATACGAGGTCAAACGCCGCTTAGGCGAAACAAGTGCGGCAAAGACAATGATGGTAGTACGCGGAAGCCCCTCTTTTTCAGGCATAAAGGATGTACGCCCTTCGCTTTCACGCGCAGACCTCGGCGGCGCACTCAATACACGCGAGCTGCTTGATATTGCAAGAGTTTTGCAGTGCGCAAGACTCGTAAGAGCCTATGTTGCGGATGATACCGTCGGCAAGACCTGCATTGACTATCTGTTCACTGCGCTGCACGCAAACCGCTTCCTTGAGGAGAAGATTACCTCATCAATTGTCGGCGAGGACGAAATTGCCGACAGCGCATCAAGCGAGCTTGCAAATCTGCGCCGCAAAATTCGCGCAACGAGTGCGAGAGTGCGCGATTCTCTGCAGAAAATCATATCCTCTCCGTCATATGCAAAGGCGCTGCAGGAGCCTATAATCACAATGCGCTCAGACCGCTTTGTTGTACCCGTCAAGGCAGAGCACAAGGGTGCAATCCCCGGACTTGTACACGATATCTCATCCTCGGGCGCAACGCTGTTTATCGAGCCCATGGGTGCGGTCAAGGCAAATAACGAGCTGCGAGAGCTTGCGGCTAAGGAAAAAGCCGAGATAGAGCGAATACTTGCTGAGCTTTCAGCCGATTGTGCCGAGCACGCAAACGATATCGCCTCGGACTATAATCTTCTTATTCAGCTTGATTTGATATTTGCCAAGGCAAAGCTTTCGTACAGACTTGACGGTCAGGAGCCTGAGCTTCGCGAGAAGGGAATAGTGCTGCGCAATGCGCGCCATCCGCTGCTTCCGAAGGATAAGGCTGTCCCCATAAGTCTTGAGCTCGGTGAGGACTTTGACACGCTTATAATCACCGGTCCCAATACCGGCGGCAAGACCGTAACACTCAAGACCATCGGTCTTCTGAACATAATGGCACAGTGCGGTCTGCACATTCCTGCCGATGACGGCAGCGGAGTTCCCGTATACCGCCACATTCTTGCCGATATAGGCGACGAGCAGAGCATTGAGCAGAATCTATCCACCTTCTCGGCACATATGACCAACATCGTGCATATCTTAGATGAGTGCGATGATAGCTCACTGCTTCTGTTTGACGAGCTCGGTGCAGGTACAGACCCCACCGAGGGCGCGGCACTTGCAATAGCAATCATTGAGCACGCAAGAGGCCTCGGCGCGTCAATCGCGGCAACCACGCACTATGCGGAGCTCAAGGTATACGCAACAAGCGAAAACGGAATACAGAACGCATCCTGCGAATTTGATGTGGAAACGCTTCGTCCCACATACAGACTGCTTGTCGGAATTCCCGGCAAGTCAAACGCGTTTGCAATTTCGAACAGACTCGGTCTTGATAACGCTATAATCGAGGATGCAAAGAGCAGAGTAGGCGTTCAGAACGCAAGCTTTGAGGCAACCATCGAAAAGCTCGAGCAGACCAGACTTATGCTTGAACGCGACAGAGCAGAGGCGGCAAGAAAGCTGCGTGAGGCAGAGGAAAGCGCAAAAAAGGCGTCCTTCCTGCGTGCAGAGCTTGCGGTAAGGCTTGAAAAGGCTGACGAAAAATCACGCCGCGAGGCTGAGCGCATAATTGCCGAGGCACGCAGCACCGCTGAGGAAACCTTTGCCGAGCTTGACGAGATGCGCAAGGCAATAAACGAGGCAGAGGATGCGCAGAAGGTAAACGAGGCACGCAGTGAGCTTCGCAGAAAGCTGAATGAGCACGACAAGAAGCTCAAGGCAGCTGCACCCGAAAAGCCCAAGGAGGAGAAAAAATCCGCAAGACCCGCAGTTGCCGGCGATACGGTTGAGATACTCTCAATGGGCGTTAAGGCGGAGGTCATTGATGTCAATCCCGACGGAAGCCTTAGCCTCAAGGCGGGCATAATGACCGTCAAAGCAAAGCAGAATGAGGTATGCCTTGTAGAGGGAAAGGCTGCGAAGAAAAAGGTCAGCTACAGTGTGCAGAGCAGCTCGGTGAGAAGTGCACCTGTCAAGTCCGAAATTGACCTTCGCGGTATGGAATCAATTGAGGCTGTTGCCGCTGCTGAGATGTATATTGATAATGCGGTTATGGCAAAACTAAGCACGGTAACCATCATCCACGGAAAAGGCACGGGCGCGCTGCGCGCAGCTGTACAGCAGATGCTCAAACGCAACAAATTTGTCAAGTCCTTCCGCCTCGGCAGATTCGGCGAGGGTGAAACGGGTGTTACAATTGTCGAATTGAAATAAAAGAAAAGATTTCAGATTGTGAATAATGTGTAAATCTACAAAATAGACAAAATTAGTTGACGGTTTTTTATAAATTTGCTAAAGTAAGGTTAATCTATAAAGATTATAGGAGTGGCGAGCATGGTAACAAAAGAAGTAGTTATAAATAATCAGGTGGGACTCCACGCCAGACCCGCGACTTTCTTTATTCAGAAAGCCAACGAGTTCAAGAGCAGCATTTGGATTGAGAAGGAAGACAGACGCGTAAACGCAAAGAGTCTGCTCGGCGTTCTCTCACTCGGCATCGTAAAGGGCACTGCAGTTAATCTGATTGCAGACGGCGCTGACGAAGCAACCGCAATTGATACTCTGTCTGAGCTCATTGCATCTGACTTTACTGAGTAATATTAAATTTGATTGATTTTAGGGCGTGTTTTTTTGACACGCCCTTGTTCAATATGTGAGAGACAGTATGAAGAAAGAAAACAAAGCAATAATTGAAATGCTGCTGTGTGCGGCGCTTTGGAGTATTGCGGGAATTTTCATAAAGCTTATTCCGTGGAACTCCTTCGCAATTTCGGGTATGCGCAGCCTTTTCGCAGGCATAACGATTTTGGCTTATATCGTCATAAAGGGCTACAAAATCATAGTCAACCGCCAGACATTGCTTGCCGGATTTCTGATGGGCTTGCTGTATATATCCTTTGTAGGTGCAAATAAGCTAACCACGGCGGCAAATGCAATTGTTCTGCAGTTCACAGCACCGCTGTTCGTGGTTGTGTTCTCTGCAGTGTTCTTAAAGCAGAAGATTAAGCGCAATGACCTGATAGCCGTGCTTGTCGCACTTGCAGGCATTTCAATGTTCTTCCTGGATAAGCTGGAAAGCGGCTATGTTATCGGCAACCTTATCGCAATTTTTGCAGGCGCATGCTTTGCAAGCGTGTTTATATTGGTGGGCGAACAGAAGGGCGAGGAACGCTTCAGTACGCTGCTCATAGCGCAGATATTTGTCTTTTTGGTGGGCCTTCCGTTTGTTGTTGCAACAAAGCCTGATTTTTCGGGCCTTCCCTTGCTGTATATAATAATTCTCGGTGTATTTCAGCTCGGAATTCCGTATATACTCTACGCAAAAGCAACGGATTACTGCCCGCCGCTTGCATGCAGCATGCTCAGTGCGGTTGAGCCTTTGCTCAATCCCGTATGGGTGGCTGTTTTCGATGGCGAAAAGCCGGGAATTTACGCATTAATCGGCGGAATAATTGTTATTGTTACCGTAACCGTTTGGTTGGCATACGGCAGCAAAAAAGTAGAGGAAGACCATGCCTGACACATTGCTTAAAAAAGCAAACAATCTCCCGATGAAGCCCGGCGTATACATTATGATGGACTCATCGGGTAAAGTCATATATGTGGGTAAAGCCAAAAAGCTCAAAAACCGCGTAACAAGCTACTTCCGCGGCAGTCATCTGCCGAAGGTTGCGGCGATGGTCGAAAAGGTTGCGGACTTCAATGTAATTGTTGTCGACTCGGAGTTTGAGTCACTTGTGCTTGAAAACTCACTTATCAAGCAGCATCAGCCGCACTATAATATCCTTCTCAAGGATGATAAGGGCTATCCGTTCATAAGACTTGATAAAAGCGCTGAATATCCGCACTTTGAGATAATAAACAAGCCGTCAAAGGACGGAGCGAAGTATTACGGCCCTTACGGCGGACGGGGAATGTCAAAGGACATTATAGAAGTTGTAAGTAAAGCCGTCGGCTTACCAAGCTGCAGCAAGAAATTCCCGCGTGATATCGGAAAGGGAAGACCTTGCCTTAACTACCATATGGGAAGCTGCAGAGCGTGGTGTCAGGGAAACGGTACAAAGGCTGAGTATGATGCCGCGATTGAAGAAGCGGGGCTTATCCTTGAAGGTAAGACAAAGGAGCTTCTCGAAAGTCTTACAGAGGAAATGAATGCCGCAGCCGAGGAACTTCGCTTTGAGTATGCCGCGCAGCTGCGCGACCGCATAAGAGCGATTGACGGATTGGCAAACAAGCAGCGCGTAATCGCAACCGCATTTGCCGATACCGATGCGATAGGATTCAAGCGCGGTGCAAAAAGCTGCTTTGTTGTACTGCATTTCAATGACGGTGCACTTACTGCAAAGGATTTTGAGCTTATGCAGGAGCCGCTTGAGGATGACAGCGAGGCGGTGTCCGCACTTGTCCGTCAGTACTATTCGGCAAAGGGCACTTATCCGAAGCACATTCTGCTGCCCTGCGAATGCGAGGACAGGGAAGAGCTTGAAAAGCTGTTTTCAACAGTGGCAGAGCATAAGGTTTCCGTTGAAGTACCCGTGCGCGGAGAGAGAGTAAAGCTCGTTGAACGCGCGAATATGAATGCTGACGAGGAAATCCTGCGCTCAACAACGGTTGAGCAGCGCCGAACGGGAACGCTGCAATGGCTGCAAAAGGCATTGGATTTGCCCGAATATCCTTCGAGAATAGAAGCGTTTGATGTGTCAAATCTCGGTGATACGGGCATCGTTGCTGCAATGACCGTCCACAAGGACGGAAAGCCGCTCAAGCGCGATTACAGAAAGTTCCGGATGAAGGATATCGACATCCGTGATGACTATGCAAGTATGCGTCAGGCGGTGTATCGCAGGTTTTCACGCTATAAGGACGGCGATGAAAAGTTTGACAAGCTGCCTCAGCTGCTGCTTATAGATGGCGGAATTACCCACGCAACTGCCGCAAAAGAGGTGCTCAATGAGCTTGGAATAAGCGTTCCGATATTCGGTATGGTCAAGGATGACCGACACCGCACGCGAGCGCTTGTAACACCCGAGGGCATGGAAATCAGCATAAACACAAATCAGACGGCGTTTTCGTTTATCGGCAATATTCAGGAGGAAACGCATCGCTTTGCAATAGAGTATCAGCGACTTCTGCGCAACGAGAGCATCGGCTCGGAGCTTTCGAAAATCAGCGGAGTCGGTGAAAAGCGCAAGAACGAGCTTTTGAAAGCGTTCAAGACAATAAAAGCAATAAAGGCGGCAAGCTTTGAAGAGCTCAATGCAGTTGTGCCGAAGAATACCGCTTCGGCAGTATACAATTACTATCACGCAGGTGAGGAAGAAAAATGAGAGTTATCAGCGGAACAGTACGCGGAAAAAGATTAAAGGAGCCCTCCGATTACAGCATCAGACCTACAACCGACAAGGTAAAGGAGTCAATTTTCAACATCATTCAGTTTGACATCGAGGGGCGCAATGTGCTTGACCTTTTTGCAGGTACGGGCCAGCTCGGTATAGAATGCTTAAGCCGCGGCGCAGCCTCGGTAACCTTTGTAGACCAGAGCAAGGAAGCAATATCCATCGTAAAGCAGAATCTTAAGACCTGCGGTCTTGAAGCACGCGTTGTGCAGGACGATTCAATCGCATTCTTAAGCCGCGGCACAAAGTACGATATCATTATTCTTGACCCGCCTTATGCCACAAACCTGCTTGATAAAGCACTGGAAATCATCAATTCCGTTGACATATTGTCCGAAGGTGGTATAATTATGTGCGAAAGTGCGCGCGAAAAGCGCATGCCGGAGCTGAAATCGCCTTATTTTATGCGTAAGGAGTACAATTACGGCAAAGTAAAACTTACCACATACGGCAAGGAGACAAATATATGAGTCTTGCTATATGCCCGGGAAGCTTCGACCCCATCACACTAGGGCATCTCAACATTATCAGACGAGCATCCAAAATCTTTGATAAGGTTGTTGTTTGCATAATGGTCAACTCAAGCAAAACAAAACCGATGTTTTCAATTGATGAGCGCGTAGAGATGGTACGCAAGGTTGTTGAACGATTCCCGAATGTTGAGGTCGATACAAACAGCGGACTGCTTGCTGAATACGCAAAGAAGTACGATAATCCCGTTGTTGTAAAGGGAATGAGAGCCGCATCTGATTTCGAGTACGAATTTCAGATGAATATCATAAACAAAAAAATCAACCCCGAGCTTGAAACAATGTTCCTCACGGCAAGTGAAAAATACACCTTCCTCAGCTCATCCGCAGTCAGGGAAATGGCGTATTACGGCGCCGACCTTTCAGGGTTTGTGCCTTGCGAAATCATTGATGAAATAGAGAAAAAAGCTCAGTCATGGAGGCGCTGATATGAACGATAATAAAGTTGAAGTAATGGAGCTCATCGAAAACCTGTACACCATGGTATCCGAAGCATGGGGCGTTCCCCTCGGCAACGATAAGTGCATTGTAGAGCGCGAGGGCGTTCTTGAAATCCTCAACGAAATCAAGACCCGCTTACCCGTTGAGCTTTCCGAGGCAAAGAGACTTGTTTCCGCAAGAGACGAGTTTATCGGCAATGCAAAGCGCGAGGCAGAGTCCGTGCGCAAGAACGCAGAGGACAAGGCACGCGAACTGCTCGAGGAGCAGGAAATCGTCAAGAAGGCAAAGGCACACAGTGTTCAGCTCGTAACCGATGCAGAGTACAAGTCCAAGGAGCTTCGCCGCGTTGCAAACGAGTATGTTGACGACATTCTCCGCCGCACAGAAGAGACCGTCGGCGCTGCGCTCAAGTCCATCAACCAGTCCCGCGCAAGCTTCAGAAGCCTGCTCGGTACTGCCGATGCAGCAGAGGATGCAGAGGAAACCGAAGAGTAATTAATAACATACAAATGAGCTGCTTAAAAGCAGCTCATTTTTTTATTGAAAAATCGGAAAAAGTGCTTGCAATTTGCGGTGTGTACCTCTATAATTAAATCAATGTGGTGGAAAGTGGTGCAAAGTGCATCGAAAACCCACGAATTATGGAGGTGAGGAGCTTGACAGGTGAATATCAGCATACGCTTGACTCTAAGGGCAGGCTCTTTATACCCGCAAAGCTTCGTGAGGAGCTGGGCGAAGTGTTCTATATCACACTTTCCATGGACAAGTGCCTTTCGGCATACAGTGCTGAAAACTGGAAGGTATTTTCCGACAAGGTAAATGAAATGAGCTATGTCAAGCAGCGCAAAATGCGTCCGCTTTTTGCCTACGCGGCAAAGTGTGAGCTTGACAATCAGGGCAGAACACTCATTCCCGCACACCTGCGTGAGTATGCAGGTCTTGTGAAGAATGTTACCGTTGTCGGCTGCAATAACCATGTGGAGCTATGGGACGAGGCAAGCTGGGCTACTGTCCACGCTGAAGAGATAAGACCCGAGAATATTGCTTCCGTGATGGAAGAGCTGGAGTTTTAAATGGAAACACCTAAGCACATATCCGTTCTTCTGGACGAATGTATTGAAAATCTGAATATTAAACCCGACGGAATATATGTTGACGGCACACTTGGACTCGGAGGTCATTCCGAGCAGATTCTGAAGCGACTCGACAAGGGCAGATTAATCGGCATTGACCGAGATGAGTCTGCGATAAGACG
>JAZULF010000195.1:0-12189 GCA_045643645.1 Oscillospiraceae bacterium | reverse complement strand
TCTTCTGGCTCGGTGAGCGCATTACAGACAGACATATTGCGCTGATGCTTATAAGCCTTGCAGCCTGCTATGCACTCGGCACTGTGTGGTTTGCGCTTGTGTACGAAACGAGCGCCTTTGCCGCGCTTTGCAGCTGCGTTTTCCCCTTCATAATTCCCGATGTAATTAAAATACTTCTTGCGGCACTTGTCGCAAAAAGAATAAAGAAAATAAATTGATTTGCGGAGGCAGAGATATGAAAATAACCTGGAAGGGCACCGCTTGCGTTGAACTTGAAAGCGGTGACAGCAAAATACTTTTTGACCCCTTTGTTCCGTACCCAAAATCCGGAGTTCCCGTAACAATTGAGGATTTTGACGGCGCAAAGCACATTTTTGTTACTCACGGACATTTTGACCACATTGAGTTCATTCCCGAGGTTTGCAGCAGAAATCCCGAGGTTATGATTTACTGCACAAGGGCACCGTACAAGAAACTGCGCAGCCTGGGTGTGCCCGAGAAAAATCTCACTCGCATCGGCAACAAGGAGCATTTCAGAATTGTCGGCGATAAGTGCGTAGCTGCAGACAGCGCAAGCGGCGGATTTGAAATCCGCACATATCAGGGACGCCACGCAGTGCTTCACGCGGATTTCAAGCAGATGCGTGATGACACAATCAAGTACGATTGCAAGGACAATGTTCCTCGCGTACTCAAGGGACTGCTTACATACCCCGAGAGAAAGCAGACTCTGTTCTATGAAATTCTTGCCGAGGGCAAGCGCATCTTCCTTATGGGAAGCCTTAACCTCGACTCCGATACCATTTACCCCGAGGTCTGCGACCTGATGGTTATGCCCTACAATGGCTGGAAGGACAACTATCCGCACGCGGTTGAGATTGCCGAAAAGCTCAAGCCTGCAAAGATTCTTGCTGACCACTACGACACCACCTTCCGTCCCGCATCAAAGGATATCGACCTTGAGCCGATTAAGGAGTACTTTGGTGACAGACTTATCATTGTGCAGCAGAAGGAAACCATCACATTCTGAGGTATAACTATGCTTAACTGTCTTGCGGTGGGACTCGGCGGCTTTATAGGCTCGGTCCTGCGCTATCTTATTGGTCTTATTAAGCTAAACGAGGGCCTTGCGTTTCCCGTAAAAACGCTGGTTATAAATGTGATTGGCGCATTTGCAATCGGCATAATAACCGCACTTGCCCTGAAGCAGAGCAATCTTGACCCGAGGCTTGTGCTGTTTCTCAAGGTCGGAATCTGCGGCGGCTTTACCACATTTTCAACCTTTGCGCTTGAGTCGGTGCAGCTTTTCCAGAGCGGCAAGGGCGCAATGGCGCTTGCCTATATGGTACTGAGTGCGGTACTGTCGGTGCTTGCGGTTTTCGGTGCGCAGGCGCTTATAAAATAACGGCAGAGGAATAATGAAGCAGAAAACTACGCAAATCTTAATATCCGCAGCGGGAATTGCGGTGCTTGCAGCAGTGTTTGCGCTGTGGTGCGCTAATGCTCGGTACAGCGCGGCGGGTACTACCGCTGCCGTAATCAGCGCGGCACTTTTTGCGGCGGTATGCCTGCGCTTTGTGCCCGTGTGGGTGAACGCATGGCAAAACGGCGAAGCTGCCTGCTGCCTTTCCGATGCCGAACCTGAACACATCTGCGCAAGAATTTTCGTAAGTATTTTCACATGGGATATCGCGATTATCCTTGCCGTGTATTTTATCCGTCTTGCCTTGGGCAGCGGTGATAGCTTTTTGCAGTCGCTTGAATTCTGGCGCTGCACGGACAGTCAGCATTATCTTGCAATCGCGCAGGATTGGTATCTGTCCGCCGGTGACATGGACAGACTCGTGCAGCTTGTGTTTCTGCCGGGTTATCCGGTCATCGTAAGGCTTGTAAGCGTTATCATCGGCAACTATCTGTACGCAGGACTTATTGTGTCCGCTGCTTGCTTTGCGGGAGCGGGATGCATGCTGTACAGACTGATGCGGCTTGACTTTGAGCACAGCGCCGCTATGCGCGCGGTAAAGTTTTTGTGCCTTTCACCTGCGGTGTTTTTCTTCGCAGCACCCATGAGTGAGAGCCTTTTTGTGCTTTGCTCGCTTGCATGTCTGTACCTGGTGCGAAAGGAAAAATATGCGCTCGGCTGCATTATCGGCGCGTATGCTGCCTTCACGCGCTCACTCGGCATAATACTCGTCGTACCCGTACTGTTTGAGCTTGTGCAGAGCAGAAAAAAGGCAAAATGCTGCCTCAACCTGCTTATAATTCCGCTCGGCTTTGCCGCGTATTGCCTTGTAAATTACCTCGTTGCAGGCGATGCTTTCAAATTCATGGAGTATCAGCGCGTGCATTGGAATCAGCAATTAGGCTGGTTTTTCAACACCGCGGCATATCAGACGGAAAACGCAATTTACTGCTTTGCCGAAAAAAGACAAAACTTTTTAGGACTATGGCTGCCGAATATACTTGCGCAGGCGCTGTCACTTGTGCTGATGTTCTTTGCATCAAAAAAGCTCAGAGCAGGCTATACCGCGCATTTTCTTGCGTATTTTATAGTTGCAATCGGCGCAACATGGCTTCTTAGCGCGCCGCGCTATCTTGCGGCGATGATAAGCGTGCCTGCGGCAATGGTGTGCGTAACGGAAAAGCGCAGCACGGATATCGCACTGACATTATTAAGCTGCATTTTCGGCATTGCGTACCTGCTTGCATTCGTTATGCATTGGCAGGTATGGTAGAAACGCCTTAAATTGCAGGAAAAATCTTAAAAAATGTACTTGTAATCGGAAAAATACTGTGGTATAGTATTAAAGCTAATTCTGTTTATTTTTCGAAAGGAATGAATATAAATGGGTACTTTGAAACTCGTCCTCACCATTCTGCAGCTCCTGTCCGGTCTTGCAGTTACCGTAGTCGTTCTTATGCAGAGCGGTAAAAGCGCAGGTCTGTCCGGTGCTATCGCCGGCGGCGCAGAAACTTTCCTCTCAAAAGGCAAGGCAAAGACTCTTGATGCAAAGCTTGCAAAGTGGACAAAGTGGTTCGCACTCGCATTCGCAATCCTGACCCTCGTTCTGAACCTCGTCTGATTAAGTGATAAGCTCAACGGTACAGCCTTTTTGACTGTACCGTTTTTTTATGGTGAAATATGAAAGAGAGTAAGATGAAAAACATATTGCAGGGCATGAAGGCTGCGTTTCCGTTTACGCTGCCCGTCCTGTTCGGCTGGATATTTGTCGGCCTTACCTACGGCGTACTGATGAGCAATATCGGCTACAACGCACTGTGGACAATGCTGTTTTCGGCGGTCTGCTTCTGCGGCAGTATGCAGATTGCGTCGATTTCTATGATGTCTGCAGGCTTTGACCCCGCGCAGATGCTCCTTATGAGCTATCTTGTAAACTTCCGTCATACCTTCTACGGCATTCCACTGCTTGATAAGTACAAGGACGCAAAGGGCTTCAAGCCCTTCCTGGTCTACACCCTCTCGGACGAGCAGTTCTCACTGTCCGTCACGGCAAAAAAGCCCGAGGGTATGGAGAATAAGTATTTTTACTTCGGCATCAATTTCCTCTGCTTTGTGTATTGGGTCGGCATCTGCGGCTTAGGCTCGGTGCTCGGCAACCTCATCACCTTTGACACAACGGGCCTTGATTTTGCGCTCAACGCAATGTTCATCGCTCTGTTTATGCAGCATTGGAAGGAAAAAGCGAACAGACCTGCGTGCCTTATCGGCATCGGTGTAACCGTTCTCAGCCGTATTGTTTTCGGTGCAAGCGTTTTCCTCATTCCCGCGCTGCTTGCAATGCTTCTCATATTCTGGGTAGGGAGGGATAAGCTATGATATTGACAGTTCCTCAGACCCTGATTATCATCGGCGCAATCGCACTCGGCGTTCAGATTTCAAGATGGCTTCCGTTTATTGCCTTCTCGGGCAAAAAGGAGCTTCCGCCGTTCATTCAGTATCTCGGCCGTGTTCTTCCGCCTGCCCTTATGGGACTGATTGTTGTATATTGCTTCAAGAATACCCCCATACTCACGGGCAATCACGGACTTCCCGAGCTTATTGCCTCGGCAGTTGTCATCATTACTTACCGCTGGAAGGAAAATCTGCTGATTTCCGTCGGCGGAGGCACACTCGTCTATATGCTGCTTATACAGCTTGTGTTCTGAAAAATAAGAGGCCGGCAAGGTGTTTGCCGGCCTCTATTTTGTTGCAATCGGGCAAATGAAATGGTATAATACTGTTTACCCTATCCGAAAGGAATTAATAATTATGTGTGGAATAGTCGGTTTTGTAGGAAACGAGCAGGCAGCTCCCATACTCCTTGACGGTCTGGAAAGACTTGAGTACCGCGGCTATGACTCCGCAGGCATTGCGGTTGTTTCCGAAAAGCACGAGCTTCAGGTTAAAAAAGCAAAGGGCCGCCTTAAGGTCCTCAGCGATATAATTCAGGGCGGCAAGAGCGTCGAGGGTACCCTCGGCATCGGCCATACCCGTTGGGCAACTCACGGCGAGCCTAACGATGTCAACGCCCATCCCCATCTCAGCGGCGACGGTAAGGTTGCTGTTGTCCACAACGGCATCATCGAAAACTATGTTGAGCTTCGCGACTTCCTCATTGCAAACGGCTATGAGTTCAAGTCCGAGACCGACACCGAGGTAGTAACCCAGCTGTTGTCCTTCTACTATGCAGAGTGCGGCAATATCTTTGACGCAGTGTTCAGAATGCTCCGCCGCGTTGAAGGCGCATATGCACTCGGCATCATCTGCGCAGATTGCCCCGACCGCTTTATTGCGGCACGCAAGGACGCACCTCTGCTCATCGGTCACGGCGAGGGCTGCAACTTCATCGCATCCGATGTTACCGCAATCATCAAGCACACCCGCGATATCTCCTATATGGAGGACGGTGAGGTTGCTGTTATCACCGCTGACAATGTTCAGGTTTATAACTACATGGAGCAGCCCATTGAGAAGGAGCATAGCTTCATCGACTGGGATGTTTCCGCAGCGGAAAAGGGCGGCTATGCCCACTTCATGCTCAAGGAAATTATGGAGCAGCCCGAGGCTATCCGCAAGACCGCCTTCAGCCGTATCCGCGACAACAAAATTGTCCTTGAGGACCTCAGCATTGATGAGGAATATATCAAGAGCATCAACAAAATATACATAGTTGCCTGTGGCTCGTCATACCATGTAGGTGTAGTAGGAAAGTACAACCTTGAGCGTATGCTTCGCAAGCCCGTTGAGGTGTGCCTCGCATCCGAATTCCGTTACTCCGAGCCGCTCGTAGATAAAAACAGCCTTGTTATAGTCATCAGCCAGTCCGGCGAAACTCTCGATACAATGGCGGCGCTGCGCGAGGCAAAGGCACTCGGCGCACACATTCTGTCCATCGTCAATGTTGTCGGCAGCTCAATTGCAAGAGAGTCCGACGATGTTCTCTACACCTGGGCAGGTCCCGAGATTGCCGTTGCAACCACAAAGGCTTACAGCACTCAGCTTGTTCTGCTGAATATGGTGGGTCTGTACTTCGGCGATATTCTCGGCACAGTCAGCAAGGAGGAGTACTCCAAAATCATCGATGAGCTTCTGCGTCTGCCTGCAAAGATGGAGCAGATGCTTGAATGCACTGACGATATCAAGCACTTCGCATCCAATTACTTCAACCACAACTCCGTGTTCTTCATCGGACGAAATCTTGACTACGCAATGGGACTTGAGGGCTCCCTCAAGCTCAAGGAGATTTCCTACATTCACTCGGAGGCTTACGCATCCGGCGAGCTCAAGCACGGTACAATTTCTCTGATTGAGAAGGGCACTCTCGTTGTCGCACTCGGCACCTACGCTCCGCTTTTCGACAAGGCAATGAGCAATGTTGTTGAGGTTCAGGCAAGAGGCGCCGATGTTCTGGCACTTACCACCGAGGACCATGCCGCGGAAATGAAAAAGACCGTGGATAATATCATCACAGTTCCTGAGTCACACACGATATTCCAGCCTTCTCTGGGTGTTGTGCCGCTGCAGCTTTTTGCATACTATGTTGCACTTCTGCGCGGTTGCGATATCGATAAGCCCAGAAATCTTGCAAAGTCGGTGACAGTTGAATAATTGAAAAGTTTATCAGCATTTTTCGCGTGCGTGGTCTGTAAGGCCACGCACGGAATTTTAAGGCTAATAAACAAAGGAGGAACGGCATTTCCGGGTCGCCTTGCGCTTAGGATATGCCCCGATATACTCAAAATCGTTGCCCGCAGGGTGAAGGTAATCGCCGTTACGGGCACAAACGGGAAAACCACCTCCGTGCGTATGGCGGAGACAGCGCTGAGTAATGCAGGCCTGTCGGTTTTCTCAAACCGTTCGGGTGCAAACCTGATAGACGGAATTACCTGCGAATTTATTGTAAATACAAACTTTTTTCTCAGACCGCGCTGTGAATGGGCGGTTATTGAATGCGATGAGGCGGCGGCAAGACGCGTGTTCGGCGAGATTAAGCCCATAGCGGTGCTTGTAACTAATCTTTTCCGCGACCAGCTTGACCGCTACGGCACAGTTACAACGCCGCGCGACACCATAGCAGAGGGGCTAAAAAGCAGCCCCGAAACCACAGTCTGCCTCAATGCCGATTGCCAGTTAGCGGCAAGCATTGCCGCAAGAGTGCCGAACAAGGTCTTGTATTACGGCTTTTCACAAGGCGGCAAGTCCGCGGTTGAAAGCGGTGAGGACAGCCGCTGCGTAAGCTGCGGTGCGCAGCTTGACTACAGCTATGTTACCTACGCAAACCTCGGCAAATACCGCTGCTCAAAGTGCGGCGAGAAGCGGCCTGATACGCAGATAACGGTTAGTGATGTGCTGAGTGACGGCAGCTTTGTGCTATCGGCAAACGGCGCGAAAGCATTGTGCAGACCTGCACTTCAGGGATTGTACAACAGCTATAACGCGGCAGGCGTTACGGCGCTTATTACGGCTGCGGGGATTAAGGCTGAGCACGCAATCAGCGCGGTGAGCAATTTTGAATGCGGCTTCGGCAGAATGGAAGAATTCGCGCTCGGAAATGCGGGCGCGAGGATGATACTCATTAAAAATGCCGCTGCGGCAGATCAGACGCTGGACATAATAAAAAACAGCGGCAGAAAAATGTCCGTTGCGTTTGTAATCAACGACAGACCTGCTGACGGCACGGATATCTCGTGGATTTACGATGCGGATTTCGGCAGGCTTGCCCGTATGAAGAGGCTCTGTAATGTGTATGCCGCAGGTGACAGAGCGCAGACAATGGCAGAGCGCTTAGAGCAGGACGGGGTGTCCTGCGAGGTGTTCAAAAGCTATGATAAGCTGATAAAAAGACTTGAGGGCGAGGATAGCTATGTCTTTATCCTGCCCACATATACCGCCATGCTCGAGCTTAGGCAAAAGCTTGTACGCAGACTCGGCGGAAAGAATTTCTGGGAATAATACAACATTGGGTGATACGAATGATAAGATTTTTTAACGGCCGCGTGCTGAGCTTTGCAAACGGCACCGAAATTACAGCGGATGAGGTATGGATTGACGGCAGCACAATCTGCTATGTCGGCCCGAAAAAGGAAGAAATGCCGCAGTTTGAGCGCGAGGTTGACCTCAAGGGTGACCTGCTTATGCCCGGCTTCAAGGATGCACACACCCATTCGGCAATGACCGCGCTGCGCTCGGTTGCAGACGATTTGCCACTTGATAAGTGGCTTAACGAGCAGATTTTCCCGAGAGAAGCAAAGCTTACCGATGAGGCAGTTTATGTCTGCTCAAAGCTTGCCGTTATGGAATATCTCACAAGCGGTATTACCTCGAGCTTCGATATGTATTTCCACAACGATGCCTATGTGCAGGCTAATATCGACAGCGGCTTCCGCACGGTAATAGTCAGCGCAATGAATAACTTCGATGCGGATATCCACAATATTGAGAGGGAGTATCTGAAGTTCAATAATACAAACGAGCTGATTTCATACAGACTCGGCTTCCACGCTGAGTACACAACCTCAATGGAGCGTATGGAGTACATCGCATCGCTTGTACACAAGTACAAGGAGCCGATGTTTGTCCATTCCTCCGAAACAAAGGGCGAGGTTGAAGGCTGCATTCAGCGCTACGGCGTAACACCCACTGTGCTTTTCGATAAGCTCGGTATGTACGATTACGGCGGCGGCGGATACCACTGCGTGTATATGAGCGATGAGGATATCGAGATATACAAAAAGCGCGGACTTTGGGCTGTGCTCAATCCCGCCTCAAATCTCAAGCTTGCAAGCGGAATCGCACCCGTGTGCAGGTATCTTGACGAGGGCATAAACCTCGCAATCGGTACCGACGGACCTGCATCAAACAATGCGCTTGATATGTTCCGCGAGATGTTCCTCGTAACCGCGCTTGCAAAATACCGCGAAAACGATGCAGCTGCCTGCGATGCAAACCGCGTGCTTGAAATGGCATGCGTCGGCGGCGCAAGGGCAATGGGACTTGACGATTGTGACTGCATAGCGGTCGGCAAAAAGGCAGACCTCGTTGTCATCAACCTCAGCCGCCCGAATATGCGTCCGCTGCATAATATCAGCAAAAACATCGTATATTCAGGCTCAAAGGAAAATGTCCGTCTGACAATGGTCAACGGCAAAATACTTTACGAAAACGGCGAATTCTTCATCGGCGAGGATGCCGACAAGATTTACGCAGACGCAGAGAGGGTTGCAAAGCAACTGATATGAGACAGATAGACCTGCATATGCATACAAATATCTCCGACGGCTCGGAAACTCCCGAGGATACCGTGCGATACGCCGCAAAGCTTGGATTAAAAGCAATTGCGATTACCGACCACGATACCGCAAACGGAGTTCTTCGTGCACAGAAAGCAGGAGAGGAATGCGGTGTTGAGGTCGTAACGGGACTTGAACTCGGCTGCGGGTATCTCGGCAAAGAGGTACACATGCTTGCATATGACATAGACCCGGAGTCAAAGCATATTAAGCCCGTGCTTGATTGGATAGTTACCGACCGCGATGAGCGAAACCGTAAAATGGTTGACCTCATGGCAAAGGACGGCCTGATAATTGACCTCGATGCACTCAAGTCAAGGCATCGCGGCTCAATCATCGGCAGACCGCATTTTGCGCTGTGCCTTGTTGAGCAGGGACTTGCCGACAGTGTGCAGGACGCATTCAAAAGATACCTCGACCCCGGACAGAAATACTATATCCGAAGGCACTTCCTCGAGATTGAGGAGGCTGCGTCAATTATACGCAGGGCAGGCGGCAAGGCGGTGCTTGCACATCCGCGTCAGTACAGACTCGGTGATGAGCAGCTTGCGGAGTTGTTTGCGCGCTGCAAAAATGCGGGAGTTTCGGGAGTTGAGTGCTACTATTCGGGATATACCCCCGAGGAGAGTGCGATGTATCGCGAGCTTGCCGGGCACTACGGAATGTGCGCAACCGCAGGCAGCGACTGGCACGGCAGCCATAAGCCGCATATACAAATGGGCAGCGGCATTGACGGCGAGCTCAGCGGAAGCTACGAGCTTTTGCAGAAGCTGAGAGAGCACGAATAATAACAAAAAACCCTTGCAGGTCAATGCCTGCAAGGGTTTTGGTTTTTTCTTTAGAAAACATCCTCAACAACAATCTCGGGCGGAACCTCAAGAACGGAGGGGTCAGCAATGTACTGACTCAGGTGCTTGAGAACAGATGCGTAGTAGTGGCCGTCAACGATGCGCTCGTCAAGCGTGAACTTTGCGTCGACATACCGTTTTTCCTGGGAAACTCCGAACTTATCCAGCTCGTAGGCTGTGCGCTTTGCGCCGAAGGAGATGAAAACGGGCAGAGTGCCGAAGTTGTAGATGTGGTGATATACAGGACCGATGCCGAGTGAGCCGAGGTCGGTGATAATCATTGAGCCGTGGAAGGGGCTGAGCTTCATGAGCTTCTGGGGCAGCAGACCGAAGTAGTCAAGCACCTTGATAATCCACATAACAAAGCGGATAACGAAACGGGGCATCTTCGCAAACTTGTTTGCAAAATCCTCAACATCGTTCATATCGTCAGAGGATTTGACCTCGTCTATTGCCTTGTTGAGCTTGCGATGGACATCATAAATCGTATCGGTCGGGTCGAACTCAACCTTGATGGTTGTTTCCGCGGCGTCGAGCGACAGACTGCGCTTTACCGCAAGCACAACCTCAATGCTGTTGCGTGCATAAATCCGTCTTCCGATTGCAAAACGGTTAAGACCGGGCAGAACGGCGATGCAGCGTACATATGCTGCAATGATAAGATGAAGAATGCCAATACCCTTGTAACCGTTTTTGCGCTGTTCCCTGAGCCAGTGCTCTGCATTGGATACCTCAAATGCTTCCTCGTAGTTAATCAGAGCATCGTTTCTGTGCGGCATGATATACGGAATGAAATTGAAAAAGCCGCTGAGTGAGCGGATGCGGCGTCCGTCAGTGCGGTCTCCGCTGCGCTTTTTATAATTGCTTGCCATAGCAGTAGCCTCCGAAAAGGTAGATGAATTCAAATATTTTTACTTTAAGCATTATAAATGCAATGCCGGAGTTTTGCAAGGTAATACACGAAATGTTTACATATCGTATGAAGTATTGAGAGCTGTTTTGGTATTTTAACAGATTAAACACCCCGCGGTAATCCACGGGGTGTGAGTACTTGTATTACTGTCTGCGGCTGCCGCTTACAATGATGAGAAATCTGAGAAGCTGAGTCAGCGAAACCGCAAGCGCTGCGACATAGGTGAGGGCAGCGGCGGTTAAAACCTTCTTGGCCTCGTCATATTCCTCACCGCGCAAAAGTCCTGTTTCATCAATGGTTTTCAGCGCTCTATGGCTTGCGTTGAACTCTGTCGGCAGCGTTACAAGCTGGAACACGGTGCTAAGCGCAAAGCAGGCAACACCGATGTAAGCCAGCATAATGAAAATCTCGCCGAAGGAGGCAAGCAAAAGACCTATGATGATAAGCGGAACGGAAAGCTTCGAGCCGAAATTCGTGATAGGCACGATTGCGGTGCGAATCTTCACGGGTGCATAGTTTGTCGCGTGCTGAATTGCGTGTCCGACTTCATGGCAGGCAATGCCTACGGCAACGGTTGAGCAGTTGTCATAGACATCGTCGGAAAGACGGACAACATTCGCGCTCGGGTCATAGTGGTCTGTGAGCGAGCCCTGAATGTGCTCGATGCGGACATTTGACAGACCGTTGCGGTCAAGCACCCAGCGCGCAGCCTGCGCACCGGTTATGCGGCGTGAATTGTAGCTGTTTTTGTACTTTGCAAAGGTCTTGTTGACCTTGCTGCTTGCCCACAGTGAAAAAATAACAGCGGGCAGGACGAGAATTATATACGACCAGTCAATATACATGATTACATACCGAGCTCTTCGTCAATGAGAACTACTTCAACCTTTTCCATATCCATCATCGGTCCCCACATAACGAGCATCGCGTTGCAGATGCGCTGAGGTGAGCGGCAATCGTGGCACTTGCCGTCAAGCTTGCAGGGAGTTTTTGCGGGAAAACGCTTTGCGTTTTCGGTTGCGGCAACATTTCTTGCGCGGTAGACGGCAGAGTCAAAATCGGGGCAGATTTTGTTGGTGCCCGCAACGATATAAATGCGCTTTTTGCCGAATACAAGACCTGCAAGGCGGTTTCCGCGACCGTCGATGTTTACGATTTCGCCCGTTTCCGCAATTGCGTTTGCGCTTGAGATGAATACCTCGGAGGAGTTTTCATTTTCAAGGGTTTCCCAACCGGGAGTTCTCCAATGCCAGAAAACTTCGTTGCCGCACTCGGTGAGCTTTTCGAAAAGGCCCATCTGGTCTGCGGTTTTACAGCCGCCGATGCCGACGGTGGTGTTGCGGATTGCGCCGGTGAGATATTCGCTTGCCTCCTCCTTTGAGGCAAAATGACTTACCTCAAAGCCGCGGGATTTAAGGCTTTTTATTGTTTTTTCAATATCCATAATCAAAACCCCTTAACATAAAGCTTTTGATTAATTATATAATCAAAAGTCTTATTTATCAAGGCGGTTTTCCATTTCTTTTATGAGTGCTGCAGCCGACGCGGCAAGCTCCTCGGCAAGCTCTGTGTCGGAGGCATTAGCGCATACGCGCAGGGCAGAGATATCGGGCATCGCGGCAATATGAAGCTCGTAGT
>JAZULF010000194.1:0-5782 GCA_045643645.1 Oscillospiraceae bacterium | reverse complement strand
GAGCGCCTGACCCGCGTCAACGACCTGCGTTTCTTCACCATCTTTGAAGCCCTGAAGGCAGGAAAGAGCATCGAAGAGCTTGCAAAGATAACTATGTTCAATCCGTTCTTCCTCGAAAAGATGAAGAACCTTGCGGACTTTGAGCTTTCCATCAAGGACGGCATTTCAAAGGAGCAGTATCTGCGCGGCAAGACCCTTGGATATACCGACGCGGCTTTAAAGCGTCTTTCCGGCTCCGAGCTTCCCTGCCATATCGACGCCTGCTATAAGGCAGTCGATACCTGTAAGGGCGCATTCGGCAAAAATGCCTACTATTATTCCGCTTACGAAGACCTCCCGTCCCCCTGCGGCGACAGCGGCAAGCCCAGAATTCTCGTCCTCGGCTCCGGTCCTATCCGCATCGGTCAGGGCATCGAGTTTGACTACAGCTCCGTTCACTGCGTAATGACCCTGCGTAAGCTGGGCTACGATGTTGTCATTGTAAACAACAACCCCGAAACCGTTTCCACCGACTACGATACCGCAGACCGTCTGTACTTCGAGCCGCTTTCTCCCGAGGATGTAATGAACATCATCAAGGTTGAAAAGCCCATCGGCGTTGTTGTCGCCTTCGGCGGTCAGACCGCAATCCGCCTCGTTGAGTATCTCGACTCCAACGGCATTCAGATTCTCGGCACCTCCGCAGAGGGCATTGACCTTGCCGAGGACCGCGAAAAGTTTGATGCCTTCCTCGAATCCATCGGTATGAAGCGCCCCAAGGCAGTATCCGTAATCTCCACCGAGGAGGCGCTCATCGCAGCAAAAATCCTCGGCTATCCCGTGCTTCTGCGCCCGTCATATGTTATCGGCGGTCAGGGCATCAGCGTTGCCCGCAGCGCAGAGGATGTCAAGGAGTATATGAAGATTATCCTCTCGGGCAATGTTTCAAACTCCGTGCTTGTTGACAAGTATATGCCCGGCACCGAGCTTGAGGTTGACTGCATCTCCGACGGCACAACCGTGCTTATCCCCGGCATCATGGAGCATGTTGAGCGCGCGGGCATTCACTCGGGCGACTCAATTGCGGTATATCCTCCGTACAACCTTTCCGACTCAATGACCAAGAAGGTCTGCGAGATTTCAATTAAAATGGCAAAGGGACTCGGCACAAAGGGCATTGTAAATATTCAGTATCTTGTCTATGACAACGAGCTGTATGTAATCGAGGTTAACCCGCGTGCAAGCCGCACCGTGCCTTACATCAGCAAGGTAACGGGTATTCCCATGGTTGAGCTTGCAAGCCGCGCGATGCTCGGCGAAAAGCTCACCGATATGGGCTACTCCGAGGGTCTTGCACCCACCGCAAAGTACTATGCGGTCAAGGTACCCGTGTTCAGCTTTGAAAAGATTTTCGATGCAAACTCCATTATGGGTCCCGAGATGAAGTCTACGGGCGAGGTTCTCGGCATCGGCAGAACTCCCACCGAGGCACTCTACAAGGGTCTTGCATCAAGCGGAATTGATGTCCACGCAAGCGAGAACAAGGGCAAGCAGGGAATCCTTATTTCCGTTGAGGACTATGACTATTCCGACGCAATCAAGCTCGCCGAAAAATGCACCGACCTCGGTATGGAGCTTTACGCAACTCCCGATACCGCGGAGGCAATCCGCAAGCGCGGAATGGATGTTACCACCGCACGCAATGTTTGGGAAAACAACGATATCTACGATCTGCTTGAAAACGGCACGGTCAGCTACATCGTCTACACGGGCGCTGTTATGGACAGCTCTGTCGGCGACTTCAGGCAGCTGCACCGCAAGGCAATGAATCTGCGCATTCCCTGCATGACCTCAATTGATACTGCAATGGCACTTGCCGATGTTGTAAGCGCTCACTATTCGCAGAAGAACACATGTCTGATTGATATTAACCGTTAGGAGATATATTATGAATATACAAGGCAAAAACTTTCTAAAGCTGTTTGACTTCACCCCCGAGGAAATCCAGGGTCTTATAGACCTTGCGGCAGAGCTCAAGAGCAAGAAAAAGCAGGGCATTCCCCACCGTATGCACGAGGGAAAGAACATCGCCCTCATTTTTGAAAAGACAAGCACCCGCACCCGCTGCAGCTTTGAGGTTGCAGCAGCGGATTTGGGTATGCACGCAGTTTACCTTGACCCCAAGGCATCACAGATAGGTAAGAAGGAATCCATTGGCGATACCGCACGCGTGCTTGGCCGTATGTTTGACGGCATTGAGTACCGCGGCTACGGTCAGTCTGTCGTTGAGGACCTCGCAAAGTATTCGGGCATTCGCGTATGGAACGGTCTTACCAACGAGTTCCATCCCACTCAGATACTCGCAGACTTTCTCACCATTACCGAGCATTTCGGCTCGCTTAAAGGAAAAAAGCTTGTATATATGGGCGATGCACGATACAATATGGGTAACTCCCTTATGGTCGGCTGCGCAAAGATGGGTATGCACTTCGTTGCATGCGCACCCGAAAAGTACTTCCCCGACAAGGCACTTGTCGCCGAGTGTCAGGCAATTGCCGCGGAAACAGGCGCAACACTCGAGTTCATTACCGACCCTATGGAGGCAACAAAGAACGCAGATGTCATCTACACCGACATATGGGTGTCAATGGGCGAGCCCGACGAGGTATGGGCAGAGCGCATAAACGACCTTCTGCCGTACCAGGTAAACAAAAAGCTTATGGATAACGCAGGCGCACAGTGCCGCTTCATGCACTGCCTGCCCGCATTCCACGACCTCGGAACCGAGATAGGCCGTGATATATACGAGAAATTCGGACTTGAATGTATGGAGGTTACAGACGAGGTGTTCGAGTCGGAGCAGTCCATCGTATTCGATGAGGCTGAAAACCGCATGCACACCATAAAGGCCGTTATGGCTGCAACTCTGTGAGAGAAAAATGGATTACGCCAAGGAATCACTGAAACTGCATTATGAGCTCAAGGGCAAGCTTGAGGTAACACCCCGCGCAAGCGTTGACAGCAAGGATGCGCTGTCGCTTGCTTACACTCCGGGCGTTGCCCAGCCCTGCCTTGAGATACAGAAGGACGCATCAAAAAGCTACGAGCTCACGCGCCGCTGGAACACCGTTGCCGTTGTAACCGACGGTACCGCCGTGCTCGGCTTAGGCGATATCGGCCCCGAGGCCGCAATGCCCGTTATGGAGGGCAAGTGCGTGCTGTTCAAGGCCTTCGGCGATGTTGACGCAATTCCTCTGTGCGTTCGCTCAAAGGATGTAGACGAGATAGTCAACACCGTTGCACTTCTTGCGGGTAGCTTCGGCGGAATAAACCTCGAGGACATTGCCGCACCGCGCTGCTTTGAGATTGAAAGAAAGCTGCAGGAGCGCTGCGATATCCCCGTTTTCCACGATGACCAGCACGGCACTGCGGTTGTTATGCTCGCAGGACTTCTCAATGCGCTCAAGCTTGTAGGCAAGAAAATCGGTGAGATTAAGCTCGTAATAAGCGGAGCGGGCGCTGCAGGTATGGCAATTGCAAAACTGCTTATCAGTATGGGCCTCGGTGAATTAATAATGGTTGACCGCAAGGGATGCATATACGAGGGACGCGAGGGACTCAACTCCGCAAAGGCGGAGATTGCCGCCGTTTCCAACAAGGCAAAGGTCAGCGGTACTCTCAAGGACGCAATTGCCGGCGCGGATGCATTCATAGGCGTTTCCGCACCCGGTCAGCTTACGGGTGAGATGATTAAGTCAATGGCAAAGGACCCGGTTATCTTTGCCTGCGCAAATCCCGTGCCCGAGATTCTGCCCGATGAGGCAAAGGCGGCAGGCGCTGCCGTTGTGGCAACCGGACGCAGCGATTATCCCAACCAGCTTAACAATGTTCTGTGCTTCCCCGGCATCTTCCGCGGCGCACTCGATGTGCGTGCAAGCAGAATTACCGAGGGTATGAAGATAGCCTGCGCCTATGCGCTGGCAGACCTCGTTTCCGATGACGAGCTTAATGCGGAGAATATTCTTCCTCCCGCATTCGACAAGCGCATCAAGGGTGCAGTCGCAAAGGCTGCGGCAGATGCGGCAATCAAAGACGGCGTAGCGCAAATTTGCTGAAGGCAGGATAACGATGAAAACAAGAACGGAATTTGACAGCATGGGTCCCGTCGAGGTGCCCGTTGAACACAAATGGGGCGCGCAGACTCAGCGCAGCTTTGAAAACTTCAAAATCGGCAGCGAAAAGCAGCCGATGCCCGTCATTTATGCCTTCGCGCAGCTCAAGGCAGCCTGTGCAAAAGCAAACTGCGAGGCAGGCAGACTCACCGCACAGCAGGCGGATATGATATGCACCGTCTGCGATGAAATCCTCGCAGGCAAATGGGACGGGGAATTTCCCCTTGCCGTATGGCAGACGGGCAGCGGCACCCAAACCAATATGAATGTCAACGAGATGATTGCAAACATCTCTGCCGAGCGCGGCGTGAAGCTTCATCCCAATGACCATGTCAACCGTTCCCAGTCGAGTAACGACACCTATCCTGCCGCAATGTACATTGCAGCGGCAAACGAGCTTGAGAAAACTCTATTGCCTGCGGCTGAAAAGCTTGCACAGAGCTTTGCAGAGCTTGAGGCAAAGTACCCCGGGCTTATAAAAATCGGCCGCACACATCTGCAGGATGCCGTGCCGCTTAGCTTCGCGCAGGAGGTATCGGGCTGGCGCGAGCTGGTGCTTGCGCCCTGCCGTATGCTCAAGGGCAGCCTGCCCGAGCTTAAAAAGCTCGCAATCGGCGGCACTGCCGTCGGTACGGGACTCAATGCGCCCAAGGGCTACGATGCCTGCGTGTGCAAGTATCTCAACGAGTCCGACGATATGGGCTTTACCCCCGATGAAAACAAATTCCACGCGCTAACAAGCCGCGATGCGCTGGTTTACGCACACGGTGCGGTAAAAGCACTTGCGGCAAATCTTATGAAGATTGCAAATGATATCCGCTGGCTTGCAAGCGGTCCTCGCTGCGGCTTAGGCGAGCTTACAATTCCCGCAAACGAGCCGGGCAGCAGCATTATGCCGGGCAAGGTCAACCCCACTCAGTGCGAGGCGCTGACCATGGTTGCGGTGCAGGTAATGGGCAACGATGCCGCAATCGGCTTTGCCGCATCCCAGGGCAACTTCCAACTGAATGTTTTCCAGCCTGTTATGGCGTACAACTTCCTGCAGTCAGTAAAGCTTCTTGCCGATGCAATGGATTCATTCCGCATTCATTGCGCTGACGGCATTGTACCCAACGCAGAGCGTATGGATTATTTCCTCAATAATTCGCTCATGCTCGTAACCTGCCTTACGCCTAAAATCGGCTATGACAAGGCGGCGGAATGCGCAAAGAAGGCGCAGACCGAGGGCACAAGCCTCAAGGAAGCGGTGCTTGCACTCGGCTGTCTGAGCGAGGAAGAATTTGACGAAACCGTAAGACCCGAAAAATTAATCTGACAGATAATAAGAAGCACCGCGGCAAAATCTGCCGCGGTGCTTCTGCGTTATGTGCTATTTGTAATACTTATCTATTCCGCCAAAGCCGACAATCAGCTTGTTTGCGCTTGTCCTGGCGATGAAATTTTTGAGCCTCTTTTCAAATTCCTCGGGGCGCTTGCGTGCCGCATCTATATATGCAACGCGAATTCTCTTGTAGGACTCAGAAAAGCGCTGATAATTTTCCCACGCGTTGCCGTCCTTTTTTATTTCGGCGATAATATCCTCGGGAAACTCATAGGGGATGCTTATGAGGTCGAGAACGGACTGCCTTACC
>JAZULF010000193.1:0-17731 GCA_045643645.1 Oscillospiraceae bacterium | reverse complement strand
AAAATGATTGTTATTCTGAAGCACAACACTAAGGAAGAAAAACGCATACAGCTTATTGACTGGCTGAAAAAGCAGGGCGTTGATGTACACATTTCCGAGGGCGAATATCAGACCGTGCTCGGTCTTGTCGGCGATACAAGTAAGATTGATAAGGACCTTGTTGCAAGTCTTGAGATAGTCGATTCCGTCAAGGCGGTCACTGACCCGTTCAAATGCTGCAACCGCAAATTCCACCCCGATGACACCATAGTGCAGGTCGGTGATGTGAAGGTCGGCGGCGGTGACTTCTGCATGATTGCAGGTCCCTGCTCAGTTGAAAGCGAGGAGCAGATTGTATCCATTGCAAAGTCCGTCAAGGCATCGGGTGCAAATATGCTCCGCGGCGGTGCATTCAAGCCCCGCACCTCCCCCTACGATTTCCAGGGTCTTAAGGCAACGGGTCTTGAGCTTCTTAGAATTGCAAAGGCGGAGACCGGTCTGCCCATCGTCACCGAGGTAATGGGCGTTAATGACCTGCCCCTTTTCGAGGATGTCGATGTCATTCAGATTGGCGCGAGAAATATGCAGAACTTCGACCTTCTGCGCGAGGTGGGCAAGCTCAGAAAGCCCGTGCTGTTAAAGCGCGGCCTTGCCAATACCGTAAAGGAATTTCTCATGAGTGCTGAGTACATTATGGCAGGCGGCAACGACCAGATTATCCTCTGCGAGCGCGGCATACGCACCTTTGACGACTACACGAGAAACACTCTCGACCTTGCGGTTGTGCCCGTGCTTCACGAGCTGACTCACCTGCCCGTCATTGTTGACCCCAGCCACGCAACAGGCGTTGCAAAGCTTGTTCGCCCCATGGCACTTGCGGCAGCTGCCTGCGGAACCGACGGTCTTATTATCGAGGTTCACAATGACCCGATGCATGCTCTGTGCGATGGCGCACAGTCCCTGCTGCCCGAGGATTTCGACAAGCTTTACAAGGAGGTAAAGCTTGTGCGTGAGGTGACCTCAAAATGACGGCAGGAATAGTAGGCTTAGGTCTTATCGGCGGCTCCTTTGCCAAGGCATACCACGCCGCAGGCGAAAGGGTGCTTGCCTACAACCGCAGCCGCGATATACTCGATTTTGCAATCCTCAGCGGCGTTGCCGACGGTGAGCTTACGAAGGACAACATCGGTGATTGCGACATTGTTATTGTCGCGGTATACCCCGAGGCGGCGGCAGGCTTTCTCGAGGAGATGGCACCCTACATCGGCAAAAAGCCGATAGTTATCGATGCCTGCGGCACGAAGCGCAAGGTATGTCAGCTTTGCTTCCCGATTGCCGAAAAGTACGGCTTTACCTACCTCGGCGGACACCCCATGGCAGGCACTCAGTATTCAGGCTTCAAGCACGCAAGAGCAAATATGTTCCATGGCGCGCCCATGGTAATCGTACCTCCGACCTTTGACGATATCGAGCTTCTCGACAAGGTCAAGAGTCTGCTTGACCCCGTAGGCTTCGGCAGATACTCCGTCACAACCGCAGAAAAGCACGACGAGATGATTGCCTTCACCTCGCAGATGCCGCACATAATTTCAAACGCATATATCAAAAGCCCCACGGCAGGCACACACAAGGGCTTTTCCGCAGGCAGCTACAAGGACTTGACCCGCGTTGCATGGCTCAACCCAAATCTGTGGGCGGAGCTCTTTATGGAAAACAAGAGCTTTGTCCTTGACGAGCTGAATCTGTATATCGATAACCTTATCAAATACCGCGATGCCATCGAAAACGATGACAACGACGAGCTTGTCGCACTTCTTTTGGAGGGCAAAATGCGCAAGGAGGAGGTTGACGGCAGATGAGCAAAATACATGTTGAGGCATCGGGCAGCTACGATGTAACCGTTGAGCGCGGCATTCTCGACCGCGTCGGTGAGGAGGCTGCAAGGCTCATAAAGCCGTGCCGCGCCGTCATCGTATCGGGCGAAAAGGTCTTTCCCATATACGGCAAGCGGCTTGTAAGCTCACTTGAAAATGCAGGTTTTGAGGTGCTGACCTTCATTCACGAAAGCGGTGAAGGCGCAAAGAGTCTTGCTGTTTTCGGCGCGCTTCAGAGCTTTCTTTGCGAAAACCACATAAGCCGCACGGATGTGCTTTTTGCACTCGGCGGCGGTGTTACGGGCGACCTCACGGGCTTTGCCGCGGCTACCTATCAGCGAGGCATTGCCTTTGTTCAGATACCCACAACGCTTCTTGCCGCGGTGGATTCCTCCGTCGGCGGCAAAACCGCGATTAACATTGAAGCATATAAAAATCAGGTCGGCTGCTTTTATCAGCCCAAGGCCGTTTTCTGCGACCCTGAGCTGCTTAAAACGCTGCCTGCAGAGGACTACCGCTGCGGCTGCGCAGAGGTCATAAAGTACGGCGTACTCGGTGATGCTGAGCTTTTCAGAATGCTCGCAGAGTCCGACATTCACGAAAACGAGGAGATAATAATCTCCCGCTGTGTTGAAAAAAAGCGCGACATTGTGCAGGCTGATGAGTTTGACAATGGTGTGCGCAGACTTCTCAACCTCGGTCACACCATAGGCCACGCGGTTGAAAAATGCTCCAATTTCAAAATCAGCCACGGCGATGCCGTCGCAATCGGCATGGCGGCAATTATGCGCAGTGCGGCAAAGCGCGGCATATGCAGCGATGCCGACTGCGAAAATGCAATTGCCGTGCTGAAAAAATACGGTCTTCCCACAGAGCTTTGCTTTGAGCGAGATGAGCTTGCAGATGCCTGCAAATCGGATAAGAAAATTGCCGGCAGCAGGCTGCACCTTGTTGTACCCGAGGCAATCGGCAGCTGCCGTATTATTCCCATCGAAACAGACGAAATTATAAGCTGGTTAAACTGATATGACTGAAATCACACTGCTCCACGGTCAGCGCAGCGGCACAACCGCCGCGCCCTCGTCAAAATCGCATGCCCACCGCCTGCTGATATGCGCGGCGCTCGGCAGCAAAAAAGTAAATATTGACTGCGGTGACATCTCAAAGGATATTGCCGCAACGGCAAAATGCCTTGAGGCTCTGTGCGCTGATATATCCGTAGGTGCAGACGGTCTTATCTCCGTTGAGCCTGAGTGCAGGCAAGCTGCGCAGGTAAAGCAGCTTTACTGCGGCGAAAGCGGCTCAACGCTGCGCTTTCTCATTCCCGTGTGCGGCGCACTCGGCGAGAGTGTCGCATTCAATATGGAGGGCAGACTTGCCGACCGCCCCCTTGCTCCGCTTGATGCGCTTTTGCGCGAGCACGGAATGGAAATTGCCAAAGACGGCAACAGACTTTTCTGCAGCGGCAGACTAAAAAGCGGTGTGTTCTCCATTCCCGGAGATATCTCCTCTCAGTACATTTCGGGACTTCTTTTTGCCCTTCCCCTGCTTGACGGTGACAGCACTATTCGCATCACGGGAAGGCTTGAATCCTCCGCTTACATTGCAATGACCGAAAGCGCGCTGAAGGCTTCGGGCATATGCTTTGAGCGCAATGGAAACGAGTACCGCATCCGCGGCAATCAGCGCTATGCGCTAAGCTGCAATTGCGCTGCCGAGGGTGACTACTCAAACGGCGCATTTTTCCTGTGCATGGGCGCATTGAGTGAGCGCGGCATAACAGTTAAGAATATGCCTTGTGATACTCTGCAGGGTGACAGCGCGATTGTGGATATTCTCCGCCGCTTCGGCGCGCAGGTAACTGTGTGCGGAAGTGAAATTACAGTAAAAAAAGGCAGCCTTAAGGGCTGCGTGATAGATGCCTCGGGCATCCCCGACCTCGTGCCCGTTTTGTCCGTGCTTGCAGCGGCAGCCGAGGGCGAAACCCGCATAATAAACGCCGCAAGGCTGAGGCTCAAGGAGTCGGACAGACTCACGGCAACGGCAGAGCTTTTAAGCCGTCTCGGCGGAGATGTTACCGAGTTGGATGACGGTCTTATCATAAACGGAACGGGTACGCTAAAAGGCGGCACGGTCGATTCTTATAACGACCACCGCATTGCAATGTCGGCGGCGGTTGCTGCCTGCACAAGCACGGCCCCCGTAACGGTCGAAGGTCCCGAATGCACCGCAAAGTCCTTCCCTCGCTTCTGGGAAAACCTTGAGCAATTGGAGAGAATGCTATGAGCAGCTACAAAGGAAATATTAGCTTTACAATCTTCGGTCAGTCCCATTCCCCCGCAATCGGCGTTACAGTTGAGGGTCTGCCCGCAGGCTTTGAGCCGGATTTTAACGAGCTCAAGCGCTTTTTATCGCGCAGAGCACCCGGCAAAAATGCTCTTTCCACACCGAGAAAAGAGGCGGATATCCCCGAGTTTATCTCGGGCGTGTTTGACGGCAAGCTCTGCGGCACTGCGCTGACCGCAATTATTCGCAACACAAACACGCAGTCAAAGGACTACTCCGAGCTTAAAATCAAGCCCCGTCCCGGTCACGCGGACTTCACCGCACATATGAAGTTTGGCGGCACGCAGGATTACACCGGCGGCGGTCATTTCTCAGGCAGACTTACCGCACCGCTGTGCATTGTCGGCGGTCTGTGCAAGCAGCTTCTTGCCCGTGAGGGCATTGAGGTCATCAGCCGCATCGCAGAAATTGCAGGCATTGAGGATAAGGGCGAGCTAAGTGCCTCAACCGCTGAAAAGGACTTCCCCGTTGTTGACGATGCAGCAGGCGAAAAGATGCAGCAGGCTATTTTAGCCGCGAAGGCAGACGGTGACTCCGTCGGCGGCATTATCGAATGTGCCGTAATCGGCGCACCCGTCGGCTTGGGCGATGCAATGTTCGGCGGTATGGAGTCGCGCATATCTCAGCTTGTATTCGGCATTCCCGCCGTTAAGGGCATTGAGTTCGGCGCAGGCTTCGGCGCGGCAAGACTTCGCGGAAGCGAGAACAACGACCCGTTTGAAATGCAAAACGGCAAGGTCGTTACAAGAACAAACAACTGCGGCGGTATTTTAGGCGGCATTACAGACGGTATGCCCATCGTATTCAAGGCAGCCGTAAAACCCACCCCCTCCATTGCAAAGGAGCAGGACACCGTAAATCTGCTCACGGGCGAAAACGCAAAGCTTAAAATTGTAGGTCGCCACGACCCCTGCATAGTGCACAGAGCCGTTCCCTGCATTGAGGCGGCAGCGGCAATCGCAGTTTACGATGCGCTTATTGAGGCAGGAAAGGACAAATATGAATCTTAACGAATTAAGACTTGAGATAGACAAAATCGACAATGAGCTTGTGAGCCTTTTCGAGCAGCGCATGTCGGTTGCGGCGCAGATTGCCGATTACAAGCAGGCAAACAATCTGCCCGTATTCGACCCGAAGCGCGAGCGCGAGAAGCTGCACGACATTGCCTCCAAGCTGCCCGAGGAGCTTCAGGAATACGGCTACGCGCTGTACTCGCTCATCTTCGAGCTGAGCCGCAGCAGCCAGACCCGCATTATGAACAAAAGCGGTGACACCTCGGCAAAAATCAAAAAGGCGCTTGAGGAAACAGCACCCATGCTCCCCTTCTCGCCTACGGTTGCGTGTCAGGGTGTTGAGGGCGCATACTCTCAGCTTGCCTGCGAGCGCGTATTCACAAATCCCGAAATTCTTTACTTTTCGAGCTTTGAGGATGTTTTCACCGCAATTGAAAACGGTCAGTGCCGCTACGGCGTTATACCACTTGAAAACAGCACCGCAGGCTCTGTCAACAAGGTTTATGACCTCATGCAGAAGCACAGCTTCAGCATAGTGCGAAGCACGCGCATAAAGGTTGACCACAACCTGCTCGTAAATCCCGGTGTCAGGCTCGAGGATATAAAAGAAATCTACTCTCACGAGCAGGCAATAGGTCAATGCTCGGAGTTTCTGAAGTCGCTTGACGGCGTGCAGGTTATTGCCTGCGAGAACACCGCAGCGGCTGCAAAGATGGTTGCCGAATCGGGCAGAAAGGACATTGCCGCAATCTCAAGCCGAGCCTGCACAAGGCTGTACGGTCTTGAGTGCCTCAGACCGTCAATTCAAAATCAGGGTAACAACCACACACGCTTCATATGCATCTCAAAGGAGCTTGAGATTTACCCCGGTGCGGACCGCACAAGCCTTATGATGATTCTTCCTCACACCCCCGGCTCACTTTACAAGGTGCTGTCGAGATTTTACGCGTTAGGTATGAATCTCAACAAGCTTGAAAGCCGCCCCATTCCCGAGCGCGACTTTGAGTTTATGTTCTACTTTGACATTGAGGTACCTGTTTATTCCCCTAATTTTCTTCAGCTTATGGACGAGCTTGGAAACATAAGCGAAAAATTCAGCTATCTCGGTAGCTACAGCGAGGTGATTTGATGCTTAAGTGTGGACTTTTAGGCCGTAAGCTCGGCCACAGCTACTCCCCGCAGATTCACTCAATGCTCAGCGATTACGAATATGTGCTTTTTGAGAAGGAGCCAGAGGAGCTTGAGAGCTTTCTGAAAAGCGGTGAGTTTAACGGGCTGAATGTAACCATTCCCTACAAGAAAAGCGTTATACCCTACTGCGATGAGCTATCCGAAATTGCAAGGGCAATCGGCAGCGTCAACACCATCATAAAAAGACCCGACGGCAGCCTTTACGGTGACAACACCGATGCCTTCGGCTTTGAAAGCCTTATTGGCTCAAGCGGCATTTGCGTTGAAGGCAAAAAGGCTATCGTACTCGGCAGCGGCGGTGCCTCGGTTACCGTATGTGCGGTGCTTAAAAAGCTCGGCGCACGCGAGGTAATAGTCATATCCCGCAAGGGTGAGAATAACTACGACAACATTTCAAATCACGCGGATGCTGACATCGTAGTTAACACCACGCCCGTCGGTATGTATCCTAACAACGGCGAAAGCGCGCTTGACCTCAGCGTTTTCAAGACCTTGAGCGGTGTGCTTGATGTTGTATACAACCCCGCCCGCACCGCTATTATGCTGCAGGCAGAGGAACTCGGAGTTCCCTGCGCCTGCGGACTTCATATGCTTGTTGCGCAGGCAAAGCGCAGCAGCGAGCTGTTTACCGGAAGCGTAATTGCCGACAGTGAAATCTCGCGCATCGAGTCTGTATTAAGCAGGCAGATGCAGAACATCGTAATCATCGGAATGCCCGGCAGCGGCAAAACAACCGTTGCAAACCGCCTCGGTGAGCTTCTCGGCAGAACTGTCTGCGATACCGATGCCGAGATTGTTGCACGAGCGGGCATGAGCATTCCCGATATATTTGAAAAATTCGGCGAGGAGCATTTCCGCAGGCTCGAAACCGAGGTTATGGCCGATGTCGGTAAACTCGGCGGACAGATTATCTCCACAGGCGGCGGCTGCATCACAAGAGCTGAAAACTACCCCCTGCTACATCAGAACGGCACTATTGTGTGGATAAAGCGCGACCTTGACCGCCTTGAGCGTGACGGCAGACCTATCTCCCTCAAGAGTGACCTCACAGAGCTTTACGAAAAGCGCCGCGGACACTACGCGCGCTTTGCCGATATCTGCGTTGACAACAACGGAACACCCGACGAAACGGTATCCTTTATCATGGAGGCGCTGAGATGAAATTCCTTATAATCAACGGACCGAACATCAATATGCTCGGCATAAGAGAGCCGTCTGTTTACGGCAAGCAGGACTATACGGCGCTGAAAAAATTCATATGGGACTCCTGCAAGGAAAACGGCATTGAATGCGAACTTTTCCAGTCAAACCACGAGGGCGCGATTGTGGACAAAATCCAGAGCGCATACGGCTGCTTTGACGGCATCGTAATTAATCCCGCGGCATACACCCACACAAGCATTGCAATTCTCGATGCGCTGAAGGCTGTCTGCATTCCCGCAGTTGAGGTGCATATCTCCGATGTCAGCACCCGTGAGGATTTCAGGCAGATTTCCTATGCGGGCATGGCTTGCATCAAGACCTATATGGGTCTCGGCTTTGAGGGCTACAGGCAGGCGGTTTTATATCTCAAGAACTACCTGGAGGCTGAAAAATGATTTCCGAAAAATACATTGCATGGGGCAATGCAGGCTCCACCATAAGAGAGCTTGCGGCATACGGCGCGCAGCGCGCCAAAATCGTCGGCAGCGAAAATGTCTACGATTTTACCATCGGCAGTCCCAGCATCGCACCTCCCAAGGCTATACTCGACACAATCGAGCGCCTTTGCACCGAAGAAGACCCCACTAAAATCCACAGCTACGCACCCGCGGCAGGCATTGAATCGGTGCGCGAGAAAATTGCAGGCAAGCTGAATGACAGCTTCGGCGCAAGCTACGATGCAGGCGATATTTATATGACCCACGGCGCATCAAGCGCGCTTGCACTTTTGTGCGCGGTGCTTCTTTCCGAGAGTGACGAGGCGCTTGTTATCGCCCCCTACTTCCCCGAGTACAGAATTTACATCGAGCAGACGGGCGCGGCTATGACCGAGGTGCTATGCGACCTTGAAAGCTTTCAGATGGACATTGATGCCTTCGCGGCAAAAATCACCGAAAAGACCGCGCTTGTCATCATCAATTCCCCGAACAACCCCAGCGGCGTTGTGCTTTCCGAGGACAGCGTAAAGGCAATCGCAAATGTGCTTAACGAGAAGCAGGCACAGTACGGTCACCCCATCTATGTGCTTGCTGACGAGCCCTACAGAGAGCTTGTTTACGGCGGCGTTGAGGTCCCGTTTATCCCCAATTTCTACAACAACGCAATCTACTGCTACTCCTTCAGCAAGTCCGTATCCCTGCCGGGTGAGCGCATCGGCTACATCGCGCTTTCCAAGGCAATGGATGACTACGCAAATGTCAAAGCCGCGGTATACGGCGGCGGCAGAGCGCTCGGCTATGTCTGCGTGTCCCCGATGTTCCAGCTTGCAGTTGCTGAGAATTTAGATGCGCTTTGCGACATTTCAAAGTATGATGAAAACAGAACACTCATCTACAATTCGCTGATTGAGATGGGCTATGAGTGCGCAAAGCCCGACGGCGCGTTTTATCTTTTCATCAAGACTCCCGGCGGCGATGCAAAGGCATTTTGCCGCAAGGCAATGGAGAAGGACCTTCTCATCGTTCCCGGCGATGATTTCGGTTGCCCAGGCTACGCAAGGCTTGCCTACTGCGTACCTCTCAGCAGAATCGAAAAATCTCTGCCTGCCTTCAAATGGCTTGCTGAGCAGTACGGACTGTAATACTTAATGCAAAAACACGGCATCGAAACGATGCCGTGTTTTTATCTTTACATATATTTTGTGTTCTCCGGCGGGAGATACTCGTTTATCGCGATGGGGTTCTGCGGATGCTTGTTGTACTCCTCAACGGAATCGCGGACAAAGTCCACAAACTCGCGCTCGAGGTCAGGCAGCATTCTGCCCTTGAGCCACACAAGCGCATATTCAATCTGTCGCTCTGTATCCGTGATTACCTTTGAAACAACAAGGTCATTGGGGGTATAGGTTGTCTGCGGGAAAATGGTTATGCCGACATTTCGTTCGGTAAGCGCAACCGCGTCAAGGTAGTTGGACATCTCGCAGACGATGTTAGGCTCAGCCTCGACCTCGCGAAACCAGCTTCTGATTGCCTCAACGCGCGACTTTCTTGCAGGCACGATGAGCGGCTGGTCTACGAGCGCTCGCAGCGGCACGGTATCGCCCTCGGCTTTTGCAAGCGGATGCTCGCGCGAGATAAGCGCAACCCACGGACCTCTGCCGACGGCAAAGCCGTGCAGGTTCTCGCTGTTGTACGGCGAGGCGATGACCGCAACATCAAGCAGACCTGCCTTCATTCGGTCAAGTACATCGTCGCTGCTGCCGTTCCACAGACGGTACTGCACCTTCGGATATTCCTCCTTGAAGCCCTTGAGCCATCGCGCAATGTAAAAGGGCGGTCTGCCCTCGACAACGCCGATGTTGATAAAGCCCGAAAGCTCACTGTCAAGACCGTGTATCTCCTGCTTCGTCTTTTCGGTCATATTCAGTATCTGCACCGCGCGGCGGTAAAGCAGCGCGCCTGCCTCGGTTAGCTGCAGAAACCTTTTGCCTCGTATTATAAGCTGCGTGCCGAGCTCCTCCTCAAGTGCCTTGAGCTGATTGCTCAAGGGCGGCTGACTCATATTAAGTCTTTCGGCGGCGCGGGTGATATTAAGCTCCTCGGCAACAACCGTGAAGTATTTGAGTGTTCGTAAATCCATTCTGACACCCCCGTTCAATGATAGCAGATTTGCCGATGCTTTATCATATCAAAAAAATATGATAAACGCAATGATATATGTATTTTAATTGTCAAAGTTTTTATGCTAAACTGCAAAATAGTTAGTGACAAGTTCTTTTTTATCTCTCTATTTTTCCTTTTGTAATCTGAAGCTGCCGCATTTTTACGGCAGTTTCTGATTTTTTAATTCAATACTGCAAATGCAATGATGAAGATAAGTACCGCGCAAGTTCGTCCGCAGCGAATCGGGGACGGTGTAAGCCCGATGTCAGAGTGTGTGGGAATAACACTTCGGAGCAGCAAGCTGAAAGCTTCGGCGAGTAGGTGAGTCGCGGAGTGCGGCGTTAAAGCACGAGGGTTTGTCTGAACCCGTAAAAGTGACTGTTTTGCAGTAAGTTAGGTGGCACCGCGGATTAAGCAGCTATTCGTCCTAAAGTTTAGGGATAGCTGCCCCAAAAATTCGGAGGTGCTTTTTTATGTGTTCAATTATGGGATTTACAACCGGTACCCTGACACCGGAACAGGCAAAGCAGTATTTTGAAAGGACCGTTTCCAGAGGTCCGGATATGTCGCGCATGCTCACGCGCAAGGGTCATTGCCTTTGCTTCCACAGGCTTGCAATTATGGGTCTTGACGAAAGCGGTATGCAGCCGTTCACAATGGGTAACAGCATGGCGGTATGTAACGGCGAGCTTTACGGCTTCAGAGCTCAGAAGCAGGTGCTCAGCGCAAAGTACGACTTTGTCAGCCAGTCGGATTGCGAAATCATTCTGCCTATGTACCTTGAGTACGGCACGGATATGTTCGCAATGCTCGATGCGGAGTTTGCGATGATTATCTATGATGCGCAGCAGGACGAATTCATCGCGGCGCGTGACCCCATCGGAATCCGCCCGCTCTTCTACGGTTATCTTGAGGACGGCTCGATTGCTTTTGCAAGTGAGGCAAAAAACCTTGTCGGTCTTTGCGGCGAGATAAGCCCCTTTCCTCCCGGTCATTACTACGAAAAGGGCAAGTTCGTCAGATACGCTGACCTTACAGGCGTTGAGGAATACTCCGCCGACGGCATTGATACCGTTTGTGCGAAAATCCGCGAAAAGCTCATCGCAGGCGTTGAAAAGCGGCTCGATGCCGATGCCCCGCTCGGTTTTCTGCTCTCGGGCGGGCTTGATTCAAGCCTTGTGTGCGCAATCTCCGCAAAGCTGCTCGGCAAGAAAATCCGCACCTTTGCAATAGGTATGGATTTAGACCCCATTGACCTTAAGTATGCGCGCGAGGCTGCCGAATTCATCGGTGCTGAGCATACCGAGGTAATTATGACCCGCGAGCAGGTGCTGTCCTCACTCGAAGAGGTCATTTCCCTTTTGGGAACCTACGATATAACAACAATCCGCGCAAGCATGGGTATGTACCTGTGCTGCAAGGCAATTCACAAGCAAAGCGATGTGCGCGTGCTGCTCACGGGCGAGATTTCCGACGAGCTTTTCGGCTACAAGTACACGGACTTTGCCCCCTCACCCGAGGCATTCCAGGCAGAATCGAAGAAGCGCGTTGACGAGCTTCATATGTACGATGTGCTCCGCGCCGACCGCTGCATTTCCGCAAACTCCCTTGAGGCGCGCGTTCCCTTCGGCGATTTGGATTTCGTGAAGTATGTTATGAGCATTGACCCGAAGCTGAAGATGAACAGCTACGACATGGGCAAGTATCTCCTGCGCAAGGCCTTCGCCGATGACCACATTCTGCCCGACAGCATTCTGTGGCGGCAGAAGGCGGCATTCTCCGATGCAGTGGGACACTCAATGGTAGATGACCTCAAGGAGTACGCCGGGAGCATATATACGGACGAGCAATTTGAAGAAGGCTGCAAAAAATACGGCTTTGCAAGGCCCTTTACCAAGGAAAGCCTTCTTTACAGAGATATTTTTGAAAAGTATTACCCCGGTCAGGCACAGATGGTCAAGGACTTCTGGATGCCTAACTCCGATTGGGTAGGCAAGGATGTTAAAGACCCGTCTGCACGGGTTCTCTCGAACTACGGTGCAAGCGGAATATGATACAGGAGGGCGAGATATGAGCGAAACCAAATGCAAGGTACCCGAGCTTTTCGGAAGTCTGGTGTTCAACGAGGACACCATGAAGCAGTATGTTTCCTCCACGGCGCTCAAGGCGTGGAAGGAATGTCTTAAGAACGGTATGCCGCTTTCACTCGAGGTTGCAAACGACATTGCCGACGGCATGAAAAGCTGGGCGTTGGATAACGGTGCAACGCATTTTACACACTGGTTTCAGCCGCTTACCGGCATAACCGCGGAAAAGCACGACAGCTTCATCTCCCCCGTTTCAGTCGGCAAGATAAGCATGGAGTTTTCCGGCAAGGAGCTTGTCCGTGGTGAGCCCGATGCATCGAGCTTCCCCTCGGGCGGACTTCGCGCAACCTTTGAGGCGCGCGGCTACAGCGCATGGGACCCCACGGCATTCGCCTTTATCAAAGACGATTCTCTCTGCATCCCCACCGTTTTCTGCTCATACTCGGGTGATGCGCTTGATAAGAAAACTCCGCTTCTGCGCTCCTGCGAGGCAGTTAACCGCCAGTCGCTGCGCATACTGAAGCTTTTTAACGATGATAGCACAAGCAAGGTCATTTCCCAGCTCGGTCCCGAGCAGGAATACTTTCTCATTGACAAGGAGCTGTTCTTAAAGCGCGAGGACCTGCGCCTTTGCGGCAGAACGCTTTTCGGTGCAAAGCCGCCCAAGGGTCAGGAGCTTGAGGACCACTACTTCGGCAGCATCCGTCCGAGAGTTGCCGCATATATGAAGGAGCTTGATGAGGAGCTTTGGAAAATGGGCGTGCTGTCCAAGACAAAGCACAACGAGGTTGCTCCCGCTCAGCATGAGATGGCGCCCATCTATACCGACGCAAACACCGCAAGCGACCAGAATCAGATTGCGATGGAGATAATGCAGAAGGTTGCAGACCGCCACGGTCTTGTATGTCTGCTGCACGAAAAGCCCTTTGCAGGCGTTAACGGCTCGGGCAAGCATGTTAACTGGTCGCTCGGCACGGACACGGGCAAAAACCTTTTATCCCCCGGCAAGACTCCGAGTCAGAACGCGCAGTTCCTGCTTTTCCTTGCGGCATTCGTAAAGGGTGTTGACGAGTATCAGGAGCTTCTGCGCTGCAGCGTTGCCTTTGCGGGCAATGACCACCGACTCGGCGCTCAGGAGGCACCTCCCGCAATCATCTCGGTATTTCTCGGGCAGGAGCTTGAGGCAATTGTCGACTCCATCGTTTCCGAAACCGATTACACAGAGCGCAGCAAGGGCTCGCTTCGCGTAGGCGTTGATGTCCTGCCTCCCATTCCGCAGGACACCACGGACCGCAACCGCACATCTCCCGTTGCGTTTACGGGCAACAAGTTTGAGTTCCGTATGCCCGGCTCAAGTCAGTCAATTGCAGGCCCTGCAACGGTGCTGAACACCATAATGGCAAACTCCCTTGCCGAATTTGCCGATGCTCTTGAGGGCATTGACGAGGCTGACGCCTTCAATAAGGCACTGCACGAGCTTATCCGAAGCACCTTCATTGAGCATAAGCGCATTCTCTTCTCGGGCAACGGTTATGACAACGCATGGATTGAGCAGGCAGAAGCCCGCGGGCTAAAGAATCTGCGCAGCGCATCGGATGCCCTGCCGAGCTACATGCTCCCGAAGAATGTTGAGCTTTTGAGCCGCCACGGTGTTTACACCAGGGCCGAGATTGCCGCAAGACACGAAATTCATATGGAGCAGTACTGCAAGGTTATAAGCATTGAAGCGGAAACTCTCATTGATATGGTACAGCACGGAATCCTGAACGCGGTTTCAAACTACATCTCCCATCTGTGCCAGACCATAGCAAACAAGAAGGCAGTGCTTTGCAATGCTCCCTGCCGCGTTGAATCGGCGCTTGCGGAAAGCCTGAGCGAGCTGAACGAAAGCCTGCTTGACCGTATGGTTGAGCTCAAGTCCGCTCTGCAGACCGTACCCTCTGCTGACGGCGAGGCACTTATTGAGTACTACCACGACAAGGTATTCCTCAGGATGGAGGAAATGCGCGCTATAATCGACAAGCTTGAAACTCTTACGGCATCGGAGTTCTGGCCGTATCCCAACTATTGCGATATGTTATTTTCTGTATGAGGTGAAGATATGAAATACATTTTTGTTACCGGCGGCGTTGTATCAGGCCTTGGAAAGGGCATCTGTGCCGCAAGCTTAGGCAGGCTATTGAAGCAGCGCGGTCTGCGCGTAAAGAATCAGAAATTCGACCCCTATCTCAATGTTGACCCCGGCACTATGAGCCCCTATCAGCACGGCGAGGTTTTCGTTACCGAGGACGGCGCTGAAACCGACCTCGACCTCGGTCACTACGAGCGCTTTGTTGACGAAAATCTCAGCGGCAGGTCCTCCGTATCCTCAGGCAAAATCTTCTGGAATGTTCTCAACAGGGAGCGCCAGGGCGGATACCTCGGCGGTACCGTGCAGATTATCCCCCACATCACCGATGAGATTAAAAACAGCATCTACGCCATGGAGAGTGAGGAGCTTGATGTTCTCATCTGCGAGATAGGCGGTACTGTCGGTGATATAGAAAGTCAGCCCTTCCTTGAAGCAATCCGTCAGGTAGCAGTTGAGCAGGGCAGACAGAATGTGCTTTATGTTCATGTTCCGCTTATCGTTCAGATTCCCGGCTCGGGCGAGCTTAAAAGCAAGCCTACCCAGCATTCGGTCAAGGAGCTTCTTTCCATCGGCATTCAGCCCGATATTCTCGTATGCCGTACCGATGCCCCCATCACCGAGGATATACGCCGCAAGATTGCTCTGTTCTGCAATGTCGAGCCCGACTGCGTAATTCAGAATATCACCGCCTCCACTCTTTACGAAGCACCTCTGCTGCTTGAAAACGAGGGGCTTTCCCGCGTTGTATGCCGCAAGCTCGCGCTTGACTGCGGCGAGCCTGACCTTGCTGAATGGGCCGCTATGGTCGGGCGCATAAAGGGTGCGCAGAAGAAGGTTACCGTTGCGCTTGTCGGCAAGTATGTTCAGCTGCACGATGCTTACCTCTCCGTTGCCGAATCCCTCTTCCACGCAGGCACCGCAAACGATGCGGTTGTTGAAATCAAGTGGGTTGACTCCGAGGAGATTACGAAGGACAATGTCCGCAGCATCATCGGCGACTGCGACGGCATTCTCGTTCCCGGCGGCTTCGGTGACCGCGGCATTGAGGGTATGATTACCGCAGCGCAGTTTGCGCGCGAGAACAATGTTCCCTACCTCGGCATCTGCCTCGGTATGCAGATTGCGGTCATAGAATTTGCACGCAATGTGCTCGGCTGGAGTGACGCAACCTCCACCGAGTTTACAAAGGACACCTCCCACCCCGTAATCGACCTCATGCCCGAGCAGGTCGGTGTTACCGCAAAGGGCGGCACCATGCGCCTCGGCAGATACCCCTGCGTGCTTTCTCCCGAAAGCAAGGCATATGGGCTTTACGGTGCGGATGAAATCAGCGAGCGCCACCGCCACAGATACGAATTCAACAACGATTTCCGTGCCGAGATAAGCGCAAGCGGTCTTGTTCCCGTCGGACTTTCTCCCGACGGCACTCTCGTTGAGATAGTCGAAAACCCGAAGCACAAGTGGTTTGTCGCCGCTCAGTTCCACCCCGAATTCAAGAGCAGGCCCAACAGGCCGCATCCGCTGTTCTTCGGTTTTGTGAGAGCATCACTCAAATAGCCGTATCATTTATTGACACGCACCGCAGCTTGTGCGATATTATGAACAGAAACATCAACCTACCGGTTTTATATACTAAGGAGAATTATTATGGCAAACTGTGCTATTGTCGGAATCAACTGGGGCGACGAGGGCAAGGGCCGTATGGTCGACCTGCTGACAGAGCAATTTGATATAGTCGTACGCTATCAGGGCGGCGGCAACGCAGGACACACCGTTGTTAACGAGCTGGGCAAATTCGCCCTGCATCTTCTGCCCTCGGGTGTTTTCAGAAAGGGTGTTGTCAACATTCTCGGCAACGGTGTTGCACTCGACTGCGAAAATCTCTGGAAGGAGATTGACGAGCTCAACTCCAAGGGCGTTCCAGTAACTCCCGAAAACCTTAAAATCAGCGACAGAGCATCGCTGCTTCTGCCCTGGCACCGTGAGCTTGACGCTCTTGAGGAGGACCGCCTAAAGGGCAAGAAATACGGCTCAACCCGTCAGGGCATTGCGCCGTTTTACTCGGACAAGTATCAGAAGAAAACTCTCATGGCAGGCGAGCTTCTCAACCGCGAATACCTTGAGGAGCATCTAAAGGACATTCTCGAATGGAAGAACCTCACCGTCAGCAGAGTTTACGGCGCACAGCCGTTTACCGTGGAGCAGATTACCTCATGGCTTGACGAATTCGGTGAGAAGATAAAGCCCTATATCTGCGACACGGGCACATACCTGCGCAATGCTCAGTCAGAGGGCAAGAGCATTCTCTTCGAGGCTCAGCTCGGCGCGCTGCGTGACCTCGACTTCGGCATCTATCCCTTCACCACCTCCTCAAACACCCTTGCCGCATTCGCTCCCGTAGGCTCAGGTCTGCCCGGTGCAAAGCTTGACAGGGTTGTCGGTGTTGTCAAGGCATACTCCACCTGCGTCGGCGAGGGTCCCTTCACCTGCGAGTGGTTCGGCGAAGAGGCTGAGAAGCTGCGCGAGGCAGGCGCCGAATACGGTGCAAAGACCGGACGCCCCCGCAGAGTCGGTCCCATTGACATTGTCGCAACGCGCTACGGCGTGCAGCTTCAGGGTGCAAGCTCCGTTGCACTTACAAAGATGGATGTTCTGAGCTATATGGACAAGATTCCCGTCTGCACCAAATATATTGTTGACGGTGAGCTTACCGATATTTTCCCCCGCCCCGACCTGCTTGCAAAGGCACAGCCGCACATCGAGTATCTCGACGGCTGGGGATGCGATATCTCCTCCGTACGCACATGGGAGGAGCTGCCCGAAAACGCAAGAAAGTATGTTGAATATGTCGAGCAGCAGATTGGCTGCCGCATTGAATATGTTTCGGTAGGACCCGAGAGAGAGGCCTGCATTATCCGCTGAAGGGAGCACCATAAATGAAGGAAATCTATGAATCCCCGCTTTGCTCAAGATATGCCTCGGACTATATGAAGAGGCTGTTTTCCGCAGACACCCGCGCACGCACATGGCGCAGTCTGTGGGCCGCGCTTGCAAAAGCGGAGCACGAGCTGGGATTGCCCGTGAGCGCCGAGCAGGTAAAGGAGCTTGAGGCTCACACCTGCGATATCGATTTCGAGCTTATTGCTCAGAAGGAAAAGGAGCTGCGCCACGATGTTATGGCGCACATACACGCCTACGGCAAGGCTGCACCCTCCGCCGCAGGTATAATCCACCTCGGTGCAACGAGCTGCTATGTTACGGACAATGCCGACCTTATCATCTACCGCGACGGTCTGAAATATCTGCG
>JAZULF010000192.1:0-7193 GCA_045643645.1 Oscillospiraceae bacterium | reverse complement strand
CCGCGCTGAATCTTACCGTCGAGGACATAGCAGCCTGTAACGGTGCCGACCTTGGAAACCTTATAGGTCTCACGAACCTCTGCATGACCGATAATTGCTTCCTTGAACTTAGGTGCGAGCATACCCTTCATTGCTGCCTCAATCTCATTGATGCAGTCATAGATTACGCGATACATACGCATATCTACATTGGAACGGGTTGCATTGTCGCGTGCGGCATTGTCGGGACGGACATTGAAGCCGACAATGATTGCGCCGGAGGTTGCCGCGAGCATAACATCGGACTCATTGATTGCGCCGACGCCGCTGTGGATAACCTTAACGCGAACCTCTTCGTTGGTAATCTTCTCAAGAGATGCCTTGACTGCCTCAGCAGAGCCCTGAACATCGGCCTTGACGATGATGTTGAGAGTCTTCATCTCGCCTGCCTGAATCTGGCTGAAGAGGTCCTCGAGGCTGACCTTCTTGTTTGCGCCGAAGGCTGCATTCTTCTGCTGAATCTTGCGCTCCTCAACGAGCTCGCGAGCCATACGCTCGTCTGCAACTGCGTTGAAGGTGTCGCCTGCGCTGGGAACCTCGGACATACCGGAAATCTCAACGGGAACAGAGGGACCTGCCTCGGTGATGCGCATACCCTTATCGTTAATCATGGTACGGACACGGCCGACGGCGGTGCCTGCAATGATGATATCGCCCATCTTGAGGGTACCGTTCTGAACGAGAACAGTCATAATGGGGCCGCGGCCCTTGTCGAGGCGTGCTTCGATAACTGCGCCCTTTGCAGCGCGGTTGGGATTTGCCTTGAGCTCCTGAACCTCTGCAAGGATTACGAGGTTTTCAAGGAGGTTATCGATGCCCATACCGGTCTTTGCGGAGATGGGGCAAACGATGGTCTCACCGCCCCACTCTTCGGGAACGATGTCATATTCGGTCAGCTGCTGCTTGATGCGCTCGGGGTTTGCGCCTACGGTGTCCATTTTGTTGATTGCGACAACAAGAGGAATATTTGCAGCTTTTGCGTGGTTTATACTTTCAATTGTCTGCGGCATAATACCGTCATCTGCTGCGACAACGAGAATTGCGATATCGGTTACCATTGCACCTCGCGCGCGCATAGAGGTGAATGCCTCATGGCCCGGGGTGTCAAGGAAGGTAATGGGGCTGCCGTTAATCTCAACGGTGTAAGCACCGATGTGCTGAGTGATGCCGCCTGCCTCACCGGATGCAACATTTGCATGACGGATGTAGTCAAGCAGAGAGGTCTTACCGTGGTCGACATGGCCCATTACGACAACAACGGGTGCGCGGTCGACGAGTTCTTCTTCTGTATCCTCGCGGTCATCAATGAGGCGCTCCTCAACGGTGACAACGACTTCCTTCTCGACCTTACAGCCGAGTTCCATTGCAACGAGTGCTGCGGTATCGTAATCGATAACATCGGATACGGATGCGAATACGCCGAGCTTAATAAGCTGCTTGATGACCTCGCCTGCGGTCTTCTTCATACGGGATGCAAGCTCACCGACATTGATTTCATCGGGAATCTGAACCTTGAGCTGCTGCTTCTTTGCAATCTCAAGCTGGAGCTTCTGCATCTTGTCGCGCTCTTCCTGACGGCGCTTTGCGGAGGCTGCCTGGTTCTGCTGACGCTGCTTTGACTTGTTGACGATTTTTTCCTTGCCGCCCTTTCTGTCACGGTCGCGTCCGCGCTCGCCTGCCATATTATCGAACTTCTCATCGTACTTTGCGATGTTAACTGCTGCACTGCCGCGGGTATCGATTACGCGCTTTTCAGCAACCTGTCTGGGAACATGGGGCTTGTTTTCCTTTTCCTTTTTGACGGGTGCGGGTGCTGTAGGCTCGTTCTGCTCTGCCTTCTTGGGCTTATCGGACTTATCCTGCTTCTTCTCTGCAGGCTTTGTCTCTGTCTTGGGTGCTACATTGAATATATCAGCAATGCTTGCTACCTGATTATGCTGGGTAATGTACTCAAATATTACATCAAGCTCTTCATTCTCGAGCACCTGCATATGATTCTTGGGAGTTGTGGCATAGTCAGTCAGAATCTGACTTATCTCCTTGGATGTGGAGTTAAAATCCTTTGCAACTTCGTGTACTCTGTATTTTACCATGCTCATGCATTAGTCCTCCTCTTGCCTGTCCTCTTGTTTTTCTCATGCGCCGTATTTTCGCGCTTGCGCTGCTTCTCACGAACGAGCTTCTCGGCAATACTCTGTGCCGTTTCCGCATATTCGTCCGGTGATATCTGCAGCAGAATCTTCATAAATGCATCTGCAAAGCCTAGGTCGCAGATTGCTGCCATCGAGCAGCCGGTTTTGCCGACATACCCGGAAATTTCTTCTTTTGTGAACGGAAGTGTTATAAGCGGAATGCTTCTTCCGTACACGAAGCCTTTTGCTCGGCTTCTTGCGTTATCTGACGCATCCTTTGCCAGAACAACGAGCTTTGCCGTCTGTGCTCTTGCCGCGGCACCGGTATCGGTTTCACCAATCATCGCTGCGTTGGCTTTTCGCATAAGGCCCAGTAAATTCAGTGCTTTCGTCTTCATTCCTGCGCCTCCATCTGCTCCTGGAGCTGCTCGTAAACCTCGGGAGGAATCGGTGCGGAAAAGGCTCGCTCAAGAGCTCTTGCCTTAATCGCTTTCTTCAGGCATTCCTTATCGGGACATATATATGCGCCCCTGCCCGATGCCTTTCCCTTGAAGTCAAGGCTGATTGCGCCCTCCGGGGACCTTACGGCTCTAATCAGCTCGCGCTTAGGCTTCATTTCTCGACAGCCGAGACACTGCCGCATCGGTATTTTGTTTTGCATCTGACTGCCGCCTTTCTTAGTTTATAATTAAGCTTCGGATTCGGGCTTGATGTCAATCTTAAAGCCGGTAAGTCTTGCTGCAAGTCTTGCGTTCTGGCCTTCCTTGCCGATTGCAAGTGAAAGCTGGCTATCGGGAACGATTACGCGGCAGCTCTTACCGTCTTCGAACATGGTTACGCTTACTACATCACTGGGAGCGAGCGCTGCTGCGATGTACTCCTCGGGAGTTTCGCTGTACTTGATAATGTCAATCTTCTCGCCGCCGAGCTCATCAACGATATTTGCTACACGGCCGCCCTTAGGACCTACGCAGGAGCCGATGGGGTCGACATCTGCATCGGTGGACCATACTGCCATCTTGGTTCGGCTGCCTGCCTCACGGGCGATGGACTTGATTTCTACGGTGCCGTCAAAGATTTCGGGAACCTCAAGCTCGAACAGACGCTTTACGAGGCCGGGATGAGTACGGCTGATGAGAACCTGAGGACCCTTGGTGGAGTTTCTTACCTCAACAACATAGACCTTGATGCGGTCGCCCTCGGTGAGAACCTCGGTCTTGATGCGCTCGTTGGGAGCAAGCATTGCCTCAGTATACTCGCTGTTGGAGTTGATGCGGATTGAAACGCTGCCGGTTCTCGGCTCGATGCGGGAAACAACACCGGTGAGGATTTCGTGCTCTTTGGAGGTGAACTCCTCATAGATGATGCCGCGCTCTGCCTCGCGGATACCCTGAATGATTACCTGCTTTGCTGCCTGAGCTGCAATGCGGCCGAACTTCTTGGTTTCAACGGGAACCTTAACGGTATCGCCGACCTTTGCGCGCTTGGTAATCTTCTTTGCTGCGGTGATTTCTATCTCAAGGGCTGAGTCTTCAACCTCTTCAACAGCAACCTTGTTGACAAACATCTCGATGCGCTTTCTGCTCTCGTCAAGCAGGATATCTACATTGTCAGCGCACTCGGGATTATCGCGGCGGAATGCTGCGAGCATTGCCTGCTTAATCTTGTCGTACATATATTCTCTGGGAATACCTTTTTCTTTTTCAAGATCCTCAATTGCGGAGAAGAATTCTGCGTTCATTTTCATATACCCCTTTTATTTTATATCGTTACGTGCAGCTTTACCTGCGCGATCTGTGACTTTTTAAGGACAACCGAATCTACGGTTACATCGCCGTTTTCATAGCCTTCGAGCTTGCCGACGAATGACTTTTTATTCTGATACGGCTGATAGAGCTTGACCTCTACCTCGGAGCCGAGGAACTTTTCAAAATCCGAGGGACGCTTGAGCTCACGCTCTGCGCCTGCCGAGCCGACCTCGAAAACATAGCTGTCGGGAATCGGGTCCGCTTCATCGAGGACGGGGTCAAGTGCGCGGCTGATTTTCTCACAGTCGTCGATGCCTACGCCGCCTTCCTTATCAATGAAAACGCGCAGATACCATGTACCTGCCTCTCTTACATACTCCACTGCCCAAAGCTCACAGCCGGCTTCTTCGACTATGGGTTTTGCCAGCGCTTCAACCTTTTCAGTTATCTTGCTCATAACAAACCGCCTTTTTAACAATTTGAAAATGCTCAACAAAAAGAGTGGGCTGTGACCCACTCTCAAAAAACCTTCTAACTTACATTGATATAATAACACCAACGCATATGCATTGCAAGCATTTTTTGCACCCATTTACCTATTATGGGTGCAAAAAATGTCGTATTCAGCTCTGATAATCGTAATGAGCAAGGAACTCCTCAAGACTCATACCGTTTTCGGTAATAAAGGTTGCAACCTCAATGCCTACGAAGCGATAATGCCACGGCTCATCCCAGCCGGTTACGGCTATTTTATTGCTCGGATAGCGCTTGATAAAGCCGTACTCACAGCAGTGCTCATCTAGCCATGCAAAGAATTCCTTATCCATCTTGGAATAGTCGTTCTTATCGTACTGCTTATCGGTTATATCAACCGCAAGACCTGTCTGGTGGTCGCTTGTGCCGGGCTTTGCTACAGAGTCCTCAGCATACTTTCGGGCCTCATCATAACTATATTTGCCCTTTGACTCAAGCTTGCTTGCCTCTTCGTTAATTGCCTGCTGCTGGGCTGCATATGACATATAGCCACAGCTTAAGTACGGCTCAAAGCCCTCCTCGCGTGCAGCGTCAAGCATTTCATCAAGTCTGTCGATTACTCTCACATCGAAATACACACCGCTGTCTCCGTATTCTCTTACATCGGGTGCATAATCCTTGCGCACATTGCTTGCGTTTATAAGAATGAGATACCATTCTTCCTTGTCTATACTCGGGAAATTGAGATTTGCGTATTTATCGGTCTTATCGCTGTTATTATTATAATCATCAAGCGGTTTGCTGAGATTATCGGACTTTACAAATACGGAATCAGCACCGCCCATAATCACATCTGACGCGATGTTAACGCGAGAACTGATAACAAATACAAGCGCCGCTGCAACTATAAGCATACCGAATATCCATACAGCCTTCTTAATTCTCACTTTTTCACCGCCTTTTTACACAATTGCTGAAATTATAGCACAAATCGGCGGCTTACACAAGTGCGATTAAACGGGCGCGGCGTCCTCTCCAAGCGCTTCTCTCAGCTTTTCAAGGGCTTTTTTCTCAAGTCGGCTTACATATGAGCGGCTTATTCCGCAAAGCTCTGCTGTTTCGCGCTGAGTCAGCGGCTTCATATCATTAAGTCCATAGCGCATTTTAATTATCTTCGCTTCACGCTCTGTAAGCACCGTATCAACATAACCGCGAAGCTTACCGCAGATTTCGAAATTACCTATTCTGTCGCTCAGCTCTTCGTCCTGCGAGATTATATCCATCAGAGAAAGGCTGTTTCCGTCGGCATCCGTATCAATGGCATCGGAAAGGCTTACATCTCCCGCCGTCTTTTTCTGGCTTCTGAAGTACATCAATATCTCGTTTTCGCAGCATCGGCTTGCGTATGTTGCAAGTCTAACGCCCTTGTCGGGTCTGTAGGTATTTATCCCTTTAATCAGACCGATTGTTCCGATTGAAATAAGGTCATCGACATCGTTTGTCTGCGTGTAATACTTCTTGATGATATGCGCAACAAGCCTTAGATTGTGCTCCACAAGAACATTTCTCGCATCTACATCTCCCTCTAACCATCTCTGAACATACATTGACTCCTCTTCCTTTGTCAGCGGACTCGGAAACGAGCCGCCCGGAGAGAGTCTGAGCATCAGTAGTGCGCCGCCTATAAGCATCATCAATGCTGAAGCTAACATCAAATCACCTCATAACAGTAATATTTGATACAGCCCGTACAAATTCGTTCAAAAACAGCCAAAAGCCGCAAACAGTTTCTTGCAATTTCTACTGCGCGGTATTATTATAGATGCATATTTTTTCGGAGGAATTGTTATGCACAGACCTGATGACGGCTTTTACCACGACCACGGTGACGGTATACTTCACTGCCACGACCACGAGCCTGCTAAGGATTTGAATGAACACGAGGAACACGAGCATCATCACCACAGTCATCCTCATCAGCACGCAAACAGCAAGGCTGTTGTCAACAGACTCGCAAGAGCAATAGGCCACCTTGAATCAGTAAAGCGCATGGTCGAGGAAGGCCGCGACTGCACCGAGGTGCTTATTCAGCTTGCAGCAGTGCGCTCGGCATTGAGCAGCACCGCAAGAGTTATCCTCAAGGACCATCTCGAGCATTGCATTACAGACGCTGTTGAAACCGGCGATGCAGCAACAATATCAGACCTCAACGACGCAATAGACAGATACATCAACTAACGAATATAACAAAAACCCCTCTCCGATTGGAGAGGGGTTTTATTATTGATTAATCAATCAGTTTGCGTTGAAAATCTTGAAGATGCTGTCAAAGGGGTCTTCCTCAGCTGCTGCGGGAGCTGCTGCAGGTGCTTCCTTCTCTGCTGCCTTCTCGGTTGCTGCAGTGAACAGACCCTGGGGCTTCTCGAAGATTGCCTCAACGGGCTTTACTGCGGACTGTGCAGGCTGCTTGCTGGTGGGAGCTTCTTCAAAGCCGGTAGCAATAACGGTAACGCGGATTTCATCCTGCATAGACTCGTCGAAGGTTGCACCGAAGATGATGTTTGCATCGGGATGTGCTGCTTCCTGAACGAGGTTTGCTGCTGCTTCAACATCCTCAAGACCCATATCCTCGGAGCCGGTGATGTTGATAAGAACGCCGTGTGCGCCATTGATGGAGGTCTCCATGAGGGGGCTTGCAACTGCCATGCGAGCTGCATCCTCTGCCTTGCCCTTGCCTGCTGCGCGGCCAACGCCCATATGTGCGAAGCCAGCGTCCTTCATGATGCAGGTAACATCAGCG
>JAZULF010000191.1:0-11305 GCA_045643645.1 Oscillospiraceae bacterium | reverse complement strand
TTCGTTTGCCACGGCAATATATGCCGCAGTCCGATGGCGGAGTTTGTCTTTCTCGACATGCTTAAAAAGCGGCACCTTGACTCGGACTTTGTTGTAAACTCAGCGGCGACAAGCACCGAGGAAATCGGCAACCCCGTGCATCACGGCACGGTTTCGATTCTGCGAAAAATGGGTGTTCCCTGCGGCGAGCACCGCGCCGTGCAGCTAAGGCGCTCGGACTATGAGCGCTATGACCTCATAATCGGTATGGACGAGAATAACCGCCGCAACATTATGAGAATTCTCGGCTCGGACCCCGAAAACAAGGTCTGCCTTCTGCTTGACTACTCCGACAATCCGCGCGGCATCGCAGACCCGTGGTACACCGGCGATTTCACCTGCAGCTACAACGACATTGTCGAGGGCTGCACCTCACTTCTTGAGCATATAGAAAAAAATCCTGAGGCATAATGCCTCAGGATTTTATATTACAGAACATATTTCTTATCGTACTCGGCAAGATATTTCTTGAACTGTGCGCTCTCGCCTGCCATCAGCTTGTTGGAGTACTCGTGCGTATCGAGTGCGCCGCTTGCAAGCTCAATCATTGCGACACCGATATTTGAGCAGTGGTCAGCGATTCGCTCAAGATTGGTGAGAAAATCATTGAACACGAAGCCGTGCTGCAGCGTGCAGGTACCGTCGCTGATTCGGTTTATATGGTGCAGCTTCATCTCGTCGCAAAGCTGGTCGATTTTTTCCTCGAGAGGCTCGATACGGTAAGCGGTTTCGAAATCACCGTCTATAAACGCCTTGATTGCAAGCGCCATAATCTCGGAAATGGCAGAGCGAAGAATATCGAGCTCGCGTATTGCCTGCTCAGAGAACACAATCTTTTTCTCGTGCATTTCCTGCGCGCCCTCGGCGATATTGAGCGCGTGGTCGCTCATTCGTTCAAAGTCCGTGATAGCGTGCAGGTACTTCGTTACAACAATATTCTGCTCCTTATTCAGCTCACGGCGGGTGAGCTTTACAAGATAGGTGCCGAGCTTATCCTCATAGCGGTCAATCAGGTCCTCCTGATTTTCTACCTCTGCGAAGCCCTCCTTGGAGTATTCGTCAATCAGCGCAAGTGCGTCGGTGATATTCAGTGCGACATTGCGTGCCATAGAGTTCACAACCTCGCCCGTCTGCTCGATTGCGAGCGCGGGGTGAGCAAGGAAACGCTCCTCAAGGCGGTCCATATCCTTGAGCTCCTGCAGGTGTGCGGGGTCTTCCTTTACGAAAAGCTCAACGAACTTCTCGATGAGTCCCGTTGCAGGAGCAAGCAGTACAACAACTGCTACTCTAAAGAGCGTGTTTACAAGTGCGATGCTGACCGCGGTCATTGATGCGGTCATAAAGCCGAAGTCAACGAATGCGTTTAATGCGTAGAAAATGATGCTGACGAGGATAACGCCGAAGGTGTCGATTACAAGATAGGTCAGCGCGGTGCGCTTGCCGTTTGCGCTTGCGCCCATTGCGGAAAGCAGTACGGGCACGGCAGCACCGATTGCGATACCCATGATAATGGGGAACGCCACATCAAACTCGACAGCCCCCGTGATTGCGAGTGCCTGCAGTATACCGACGGCAGCTGAGGCGCTCTGCAGAATGCTTGTGAACACAAGGCCGACGATTATGCCGAGTATGGGGTTTGAAAAGTCTGTGAGCAGCTTGATAAATGCGGGGTTATCGCGCAGGCCCGAAACCGAGCCGCTCATTGCCTTCATACCGAACATCAGAACGGCGAAGCCGAGCATTATTCCGCCGACATGGCGGTTTGACTGCTCAGACGAGAACATATACAGCACGATGCCGATAAGTGCGATGAACGATGACAGTGTTTCGGTTGAAAGCAGCTCGAGCCAGCCTGACGCTGATGCGCCGCCGATGTTTGAAAGGCAGATAATCCAGCCCGTTATACTCGTACCGATGATTGCGCCCATGATTATGCCGATAGCCTGCTTGACCTTCATCATACCGGAGTTAACAAAGCCGACTACCATGACCGAGGTTGCCGATGACGACTGGATAACGGCTGTTACACCGGTACCGAGCAGTATGCCCTTGAGTTGAGTGCCGGAAAGCCTGTACAGCACAACCTCGAGCTTGCTGCCTGCGACCTTTTTAAGGCTGTCGCCCATGAGCGACATACCGAAAAGGAACAGCGCAACGCCGCCGAGAAGTGCAATCACTTCAGAAATTCCCATAAATTAAAGTCCTCCATTAAATAAGAAACGGATGCCTGTTGATATCTGATTCTGTGAGAAAACCCAAATTTCCCACATATATATTATTGCTGCAAATTCAAGCAATGTAAAGCGAATTTTTCATTTTCGTTTGTTTAGACAACAAGTGCTTCGGGCAGGCATTTTCAGGGTATGCAATTTGTTTATTTTCAACACGCTCGGCAAAACAAAAAGCCCGAGATAACAATCTCAGGCTTTACTTATTATATACCGGTGCGCCAATTGCGGTAGCGCTCGAGCTCCTGCTCAAGGCACAGCTCCATTACCACATTGATGATGAATGCATCATCAATAAATCCGAGAAACGGAATATTGTCGGGAATGAGGTCAAACGGGCTTAAAAGATATGCAACAATTGCAACCGAGCCCAAAAGCGCGACAAATGGTATTTTCCTGTATCTGCCGTGGAAGTAGTCATTGAGCATGGAAATAATGTCCTGAACATCGGTGACCGAGCCGCCGATGAGGGGCAGAGATGCCAGCGGCTCAAGCTTTTTGCTTGCCGAATCGAGTGCCTCGAGGGTTTTGCCCGTGCCTCTTCCGATTGCCGACATTACTTTTCTGAATTTTGAAGCTTCGTTTACCGTCAATGCTGTATTCATATCTTCAATTCTCCATCATTATGCCTTTATATGTCTTATTTTATCACATCGGTGCTCTTTTGCAAGCGGGAAAATGTACACATTCCGTCAACCGCTCTCAGCTCGCGCAAAATTGTGGCATTTATTGCCGAAAAAAGTAAAATCATACTGGATTTTAAGCAGGAAATATTATATATTAAATAATTGAGACTAAATATATAATTAGGAGAATTGTGCTTTGGGAATTAGTGAAGTATTTGAGCTGCTTACCGGCGTTGCGTTGTTCCTTTTCGGTATGGCACTCATGGGCGACGGTCTTAAGATGGTTGCCGGCAGCAAGCTTGAAATAATTCTATATCGACTTTCCGGCACACCTATGAAGGGCATTGTTCTCGGCACGGGTGTTACCGCCGTTATCCAGTCATCATCGGCAACCTCAGTTATGGTAGTAGGCTTTGTTAACTCAGGCATGATGAAGGTCAAGCAGGCTATCGGCGTAATTATGGGCTCCATAATCGGCACGAGTATTACCGGCTGGGTAATATGTCTTTCCGATATCGGCGGCTCTGACATGGGTTGGCTGGAGCTTGTTTCAACTGATACTCTGACCGCAGTCATCGCTCTTGTGGGTATCATTTTCTACATGTTCTCCAAGAGCCAGACCAAGCATCACCTGGGCAGCATACTGCTCGGCTTCGCCGTTCTTATGTTCGGTATGAAGACTATGAGCGGCTCGGTTTCGGGTCTGCGCGATGACCCCGCATTTATCGCAATGCTCACCGCTTTTGAAAATCCGATTGTCGGCGTTATTGTCGGTATCGTATTCACAAGCATCATTCAGAGCGCCTCCGCCGCTGTCGGTATTCTTCAGGCGCTCGCATTCACGGGTGCAATCACCTTTGATATTGCTTTCTCGCTCACGATGGGTATTGCAATCGGCGCAGCCGTTCCCGTACTGCTTGCAGGTCTTGGCGCAAATGCCGAGGGCAAGGAGGCATCCTACTCCTACCTCGTTGTAACCGTAATCGGTGTGTTTGCGACCTGCGTAATATTCTATCCCTTGAATGCCATTATGCACTTTGAGTTTATGGGCGCAATTATGACCACCGCTTCCATTGCGCTTATGAACACCATTTTCCGTATCCTAAACATTATAATTACTGCTCCGTTCCTTACTCAGATTGAAAAAATCTGCGCTAAGATGGTCAGAAAACACGACCCCGCAAATGAAGGTCTTCAGGATATTGACCGCCTCGAGGAGCGTTTTCTCGCTCATCCCGCTCTTGCTGTTGAGCAGAGCCGTCTTACCGTCAATTCAATGGCTGAAAAGTCCAAGGCAAACCTCTTTGATGCCTTCAAGCTCATAGACAATTACACCGACGAGGGCTTTACCGCGGTTGACGAGGCAGAGGACATCATCGACAAATACGAGGACAAGCTCGGCTCCTACCTTATCCGTATTTCAAGCCATGAGCTCAATCCCGAGCTGAGCGGCACCGTCGGCAAGTACCTGCACACCATTAACGACTACGAGCGAATCTCCGACCATGCGCTGAACATTGCAGAATGCGCAAAGGAGCTTCACGAGAAGGAAATCAGCTTCTCTGAGGTCGGCGCACACGAGATAAAGGTGCTTATATCCGCAGTTACCGAGGTTGTCAACACAACCGTCAGCGCATTTACCGAGAACAATCTCGAGCTTGCCTACCGCGTTGAGCCGCTTGAGGAGCTTATCGACAATCTGTGCGACGAGCTGAAGATGCACCACATTGACCGCCTGCAGAGGGGCGAATGCACTCTCGGTCACGGCTTTGTTTTCAACGACCTGCTCACAAACCTCGAGCGAGTATCCGACCACTGCTCCAACATCGCGGTTGCAATGATTGAGCTTGAATCCGAAAACTTCGATGCTCACGAATACATCAACAGCCTTACCAATGTTCACACCCAGTGCTTCGACGAATACTTCGCCGAATACAGCGCTAAATTCGAACTGTAATTAATATTTTATGAGGAACACCAAAGAGCTTATCAAGTTCACAACCGCCATGGTCATCTGGGGTGCAAACGGACTGCTTGTTGCCAACATCTCATTAAGCAGTGCGGAAATTGTGCTGCTCAGGACCTTCCTCGGTGCGCTGTTTCTGATTGCGGTTGTGCTGTATAAGCGATGCTTCAGCTTTTCGGACCTGAAGGCTGATATTATACCCGCAAGCATAGGCGGCACGGCACTCGGTCTTAACTGGGTACTTCTGTTCGAGGCATACCGCACCGCAGGCGTCAGTCTTTCGACGCTTACATATTACTGCGGTCCTATCCTCGTGCTTGCCCTCTCCCCTATTCTGTTCAAGGAAAAGCTCACCTGGAGCAAGATTATTGCCGTTATCGCCGTTGCAATCGGTATGCTGTGCATAACGGGCAATGTTGAGCTTGGCTCCGAGGTTTCTAAGGGTCTTGTCTACGGCGGAGGAGCCGCGCTTTTATACGCGGTCATCATCGTTACGAGCAAAAGAGTCAAACACCTTTCGGGACTTAACTGCGCGGTTTACGAGCTTGTTCTGTCCTGCTTTGTAGTTTTGCTGTATGTGGTTTTGTCGGGCATAAAGCTGCCTGTAATTCCCGCTAAGAGCGACATTATCTATGTGCTGATTATCGGCTTTGTCAACACCGGTCTTGCTTACTATCTGTACTTTTCCTCGCTGCAGAAACTGCCCGGACAGACGGTTGCGCTTATTTGCTACATTGACCCGCTTACCGCGCTTTTCGTTTCAGTCGCATTTCTCAACGAGCTGCTGCTTCCCGTGCAGGTTATCGGCGCTGTGCTGATACTCGGCGGTGCAATACTCGGTGAGCTTAAATTCAGGAATAAATAAATATTTCGGAGGTACAGTAAATGTTCATAGCACTCATCATTCTCCTTGCACTTGCCTGCTTCTTCTGCGGAAAGAAATTCATCGCCGCAATGGAAGCCGGTGAGGACCTCAAGGCAACCATTCTCAAGGGTCTGACCACCGTATGCGTCATTGTGATTGCAATTATCTCTCTTGCACACAGCGACGACAAGCTCTTCGCAAGACTCGTCATCTTCGGCCTGTTCTTCGGCTGCCTCGGCGATGTTCTGCTTGCTCTGCGCTTCGTTTACACCGAGAAGTTCAATATGTACTTCCTCACCGGTGCAGGCGCATTTCTCGCAGGCCACATCTTCTATGTTCTCGCGCTTTACCGCGTTGCTCCCAAGGCATGGATTGTTGCTCTTCCGCTGCTCGTTATTGCACTTGCAATTGAGCTTCGCAACACCAAGAAGCACAACCTCGATATGGGCAAGCTGTTCATTCCTCTCGGCATTTACGCAGCATTCGTATGCTTCATGGGAAGCTCCGCCGTCGGCTCCGTATTCTTCAACTTCAGCCTCGGCACCCTGCTGTTCGGCATCGCAGGCGTGTGCTTCGTTGCAAGTGACAGCATTCTCTCCATCCAGTGCTTCAGCGACCACCCCAGCAACGAGAAAAACCGCGTTCTGCATATTTTCTACTGGGCTGCACAGCTTCTGATTGCATTGAGTCCTATGTTCATCAAATAATCAAATATAGTAAAATAAGACCGGACTTTAAGTCCGGTCTTTTTTTATTTTAATCCATTATTTTAAGGCCCATCATATACCTGCGCATCATATCGAACACATAGTTGCCCGATACGCGGCGGATATAGCTTCTTGTGCGGCGGTTGCCTACATGCAGCTCGCGCACATAGGTGCCGTCTTTTGTTGCAAGCGAAACGAACACCGTGCCTACCTCGTGAACGCCGTCGCCGTCGGGACCTGCAAGTCCCGTTACGCCAACGCCCATATCGGCACCGATAAGCGCTCTCACGCGCTCTGCCATTTCCTTTGCTACCTCGTAGCTGACCGCGCCCTTTTCCTCGATGAGTGCGGGGTCTATTCCGAGGATTGCGGACTTTGCGCCGTTTGTGTAGGTAGTTACGCCGCCGAGGAAGAATTCGCTTGCACCGGGCATATCGGTAAAGCGCTTTGCGATTGCGCCGCCCGTGCAGCTTTCCGCAGCGCAGAAGGTCATATTCTTTTCCTTGAGAAGCTGCATCACGCGCTCCTCAACGCACTCGACATCAATGCCGAACACGATATCACCGAGCACCGAGCAGGCATGCTCAATGACGGGCTTCATCATTTCCTCAGCTTCCTCAACGCTCTTTGCCTTTGCCGTTATCTGCAAAAGGCAATCCGCCTCCTTGGCATAGGGTGCCATGGTCGGATTTGTCATTGAGTTCATTTCCTCACGGAAAAGCTGGTCCATCGCGCTTTCAGACATTCCGAATACGCGGATTGAATGGGACACAATCTGCTCATCGGACAGAGTGCGAAGATAAGGCATTACGCTTTCACGGAACATGGTGTTGCACTCGCGCGGAGGTCCGGGCAGCATAACAACTATCTTGCCGTCCTTCTCGAATGCGCAGCCGGGTGCGGTGCCGCAGTTGTTGTGGAAAACCGTGCAGCCCTCGGGCAGCATCGCCTGCTGGAGATTGTTCTCGGTCATCTCCTTGCTGTAGCCCTTGTTTGTGAGGTAATCGTACAGGCAGGACTTTTCGTACTCGTTCATTATGAGTTCAATGCCGAAGCTCTTTGCAAGGGTCTGCTTTGTAAGGTCATCGCAGGTCGGACCGAGTCCGCCCGTTGAGATGATTATATCCGCTCTTTCCTTTGCAATCTCAATGCAGCGCAGAAGGCGCTCGGGATTATCACCGACAACGGTGTGGTACTTAACATTTATGCCTATCTCCGAAAGCATCAGCGAAATATCGCGCGCATCGGTATTGGTTGTATGTCCGAGCAGAATTTCGGTGCCTACGGAGAGAATTTCCGCATTATAAGCCTTTGCCATCAGCCGACCTTAATCCTTTCTATACCTGCAAGTGCCTCCTCAACGAGTCCGTCGATATCAAGCACAGACTCAATCTCCGCAACCTCGTGTACCTTGGGTTTGGTCTTGGGGTGCTTGGGAGTGAATACGGTGCAGCAATCCTCATACGGCAGGATTGATGTGTTGAAGGTGCCTATCTTTCGTGCAAGGCGTACAATCTCTTCCTTGTCCATACCAATCAGCGGCTGCAGCACGGGCAGGTCGATGACCGCCTGGGTGGATGCCATTGCCTCCATGGTCTGGCTTGCAACCTGGCCGAGATTTTCGCCCGTTACGATTGCCTTTGCGCCGTTTGCCTCGGCAATGCGCTGGGCAATGCGCATCATAAATCTGCGCATAATGAGGGTGAAATAGTCCTCGGGGCACTTGTCGCGAATTTCCTCCTGAATGTGCGTAAACGGTACAACCTCAACGGTCATCTTGCCGCAATACGCGGTCAGAAGCTCTGCAAGCTCAATTACCTTCTGCTTTGCCTGCTCGGAGGTATAGGGGAAGGAGAAGAAGTGAACGGGGATGAGTCTTACGCCGCGCTTTGCAATCATATAGGTGGAAACGGGACTGTCGATGCCGCCTGAAAGCAGGGTTACGCCTACGCCGTTTGAGCCGACGGGCATACCGCCTGCGCCCTGGGTGGGTGCTGCGTGGACATATGCGGCAAGGTCGCGTACCTCGACATGAACGGTCAGCTCGGGGTTGTGAACATCGACCTCGCACTCGGGATAAGCCTCGGCGAGCTCACCGCCGACATACTGCGCAAGCTGAATGGAGGTCATGGGGAAACGCTTATCACTGCGCTTGCCCTCAACCTTGAAGCTCTTTGCATTGAGCATATCGTCCTTGAGGTAGTTGATTGCAAGCTCTGCAATCTTTTCAGGCTCCTTCTCGCAGCCTGCGGCGCGGTTGAGTGTTGCAATGCCGAACACCTTGGTCAGCGCCTCAAATGCCTCGTCCATATCGCTTGTTTCATCAACGGGCTCGACATATATGGTCGACTGCATGCAGTAGACCTTGAACTTGCCGATTACCGCGAGGCGGCGGTTTATATTGCCGATGAGCTTCTGCTCGAAGGACTTGCGGTTGAGGCCCTTGAGCACAATCTCACCGAGCTTAAGAAGAATAATGTCATTTATCATTTTTCAGTCTCCCTGAATATTTCTCAAATTATTTATCCGTCGTTTTCGCGGAAATCGTAGGTTCTGTACTGTATAGCCTCGGCAATGTGCATTGCCTCGATGCTCTCAGCGCCCTCAAGGTCGGCAATCGTTCTTGCCACGCGCAGAATTCTGTCATAGCTTCGCGCGGTCAGACCCATACGGTCAAATGCCGAGTGCATAAGCTCCTCGCAATCGGGAGTGAGCATACAGTATGTATTCAGCGCCTTGGTGTCCATATCCGCATTCGCGTTGATATTGCTGCCCTCAAAGCGCTTCTGCTGCGCTGCACGCGCTGCGTTTACGCGCTTTTTGATATCGGCGGAGCTTTCCGCAGGCGCGCGGTTTTTTAGCTCATCGTACTCAAGTGCAGGCGCTTCAACGATGATGTCAATTCTGTCAAGCAGCGGACCTGATATGCGGTTATGGTAGCTGCGCACCTCGTTTACTGTGCATCGGCAGCGTCCCGAGGGATGTCCGTACCAGCCGCACTTGCAGGGGTTCATTGCGCACACGAGCATAAAGTTGCTCGGGTAGGTTACGCTGCCTGCGACTCTCGATACCGTTACCTCGCCGTCCTCAAGCGGCTGACGAAGCACCTCGAGCACATCCTTGCGAAACTCGGGCAGCTCATCGAGGAACAAAACACCGTTGTGCGCAAGGCTTATCTCGCCCGGATGCGGAGTTGTACCGCCGCCGCTCATTGCCGCAGGTGATACGGTGTGGTGCGGTGCGCGGAAGGGTCTTGCCGCGATTATGGGATTTGATTTTCCCGTGAGTCCTGCAACGGAGTAAATTTCCGTGCATCTTAGCATTTCGTCACGCGTCATATCGGGCAGAATTCCCGGCAGACGCTTGCTCATCATACTTTTGCCCGAGCCCGGAGGTCCGACAAGTAGAATGTTGTGACCGCCTGCAGCAGCAATCTCCATTGCCCGCTTTACATTCTCCTGACCCTTAACATCGGCAAAGTCGGGATAATGCACATCGGCATCGGCAATGCTCTGCTGCGGCATAGGCTTAATCAGAAACTCGCCGCGCAAATGGGCAATAAGCTCGGATACATTCTTCACGGGGTAAACCGCAATGCCCTCGGCAAAGGCTGCCTCACCTGCATTTTCCGCAGGCACAAACAGATGCTTTATGCCCTCGCGTGCAGCGCACAGCGCCATGGGCAATGCGCCGTATACGGGTCTTAGCTCGCCCGTAAGGGAAAGCTCGCCGAAGAACGCGCAATCGGCTTTAGGCTGCTTTATTATGCCCGTTGCCGCAAGTATGCCGAGCATAATCGGCAGGTCATAGACTGTGCCTGCCTTTTTGGTATCGGCAGGCGCAAGGTTTACGGTTACGCGGCTTACGGGGAATTTAAGTCCGTTTGCCTTTATTGCTGCGCGGACACGCTCGCGCGCTTCCATGACCGCAGCAACGGGCAGACCGACGATATCGAAGTTGAAAAGTCCGTTGGTAACAAAGCTTTCAACCGTAACGGCATAGCCGCCGATGCCCTTAACGCCGAGAGAATGTATTGTTGCTAACATACAGCTCACCTATTCGAAAAGGGCTGCAAAAATACAGCCCTTTGGATTTTTGTTTTATTCTGCGTCCTCGCTGACAATTGCAATGTGCAGCTCGTCAAGCTGCTTCTGCTCGACGACGGAGGGTGCGCCCATCATGATATCCTGTGCGTTCTTGTTCATGGGGAACGGGATAATCTCGCGGATGGAATCCTCGCCTGCAAGCAGCATTACCATACGGTCAACGCCCGGTGCAATACCTGCATGGGGAGGTGCGCCGTAGCAGAATGCGTTGTACATTGCGGGGAACTTTGCCTTAACATCGTCCTCGCCGAGGCGTACCATCTCGAAGGCCTTAATCATAATCTCGGGGTCGTGGTTACGGACTGCGCCTGAGGAAAGCTCAACGCCGTTACATACCAGGTCGTACTGATATGCGGTAATGCTCAGGGGGTCAACCTCGCCGCGCTCTGCCTTTTCGAGAACCTCAAGGCCGCCGTTGGGCATTGAGAACGGATTGTGGCAGAATTCAAGCTCGCCGGACTCCTCGCCGATTTCGTACATCGGGAAGTCAACAATCCAGCAGAACTCGTAGCGTTCCTTGTCCATATGGCCGGGAACTGCAGCGCCGAGCATCTTGCGCATTACACCTGCGGTCTTCTGTGCTGCGAGCTTCTTGCCTGCGGTTACGCCGACAAGGCAGCCGGGCTTGAGCTTGAGTGCCTCAACAACAGCATCCTTTCTGTCCTGCAGGAACTTTGCAACGCCGCCTGCAAGCTCGCCGTTTTCGTCAACCTTGAACCAGTAGGGCTTCATACCTGCCTGAACCTCAACATCTGCGCACAGCTTGTC